>NZ_JASMRI010000009.1:0-174636 GCF_041431375.1 Flavobacterium sp. Arc3
ATGGATGGTGTACTTTGCAGCGGAATCGTGGTGCACTTTGTAGCGGAATCGTGGCGACCTTTGCAGCGGAATATCCACAATTCTTAACTTCGATAAGAAAACACTTTTTATTTTCCAACTGTACGGTTACTGTTTTAAAAACTGCAGTAGATTTTAAAAAAAATCAATCATAATACACGATAAACTACAACCTCCTTATTTTAATAATACACTGACTATAAATAAATTATACTTAAAAAGCAGAATTAAAATAAGATCACATAAAACAAAAAACACTTACAAAAACGTTTTGCAAGTGTTTAATTAAATATTTTTGTCTAATAATCTGTATAGATAATTTAGGACGAGACAGCATGAGTATCAGTGAAAAAAAATAACGAAGAAAATAAATCTATAGATCAGGATTAGGAGTTTTTCCATAATCCACATCGTTCATTTTCAGTATCTTATCATTAAGTTTTATTATACGATCTAATTGTTTTCGTTGTACCTTGTATTTTATATAATACTTGTACAATTCTTTACCTACGAAGTATGAAGATAATGATGCTCCTGTAAGTAAGCCAATAAAATAATAGGTAATATTCATAAGTACTATTTTTTTAATTTAAAATGCATTATCATCTCCTTTTAGAGTTACAATAATCGTCATAAAACAAATTTTAATATCAGTGATTATGCTCCAAGTTTGAACATACTTGATGTCTGTTGTAACCCTGCGTTTCATATCCGATACTTTTTTAGTTTCACCTCTAAGCCCTGAAATTTGAGCAAGACCAGTAATACCTGGTTTAACAAAATGTCGAACCATAAAATTATTGATATGATCATTGTAATCAGTAGTATGTTTAATCATGTGAGGACGTGGCCCTACAACACTCATACTTCCTAACAGTACGTTAAAGAATTGAGGCATCTCATCCAGACTAGTTCGGCGAATGAATTTTCCAATTGGAGTTGTTCGAGAATCTCCCTTCTTAGCTTGTTCGCTTTCGTCGCCTACATTTATATACATGCTTCTAAATTTATAACACCAGAAAGGCTCATTTTTCTTACCCGTTCGTAATTGTTTGAACAAAACAGGTCCTTTACTTTGTTTTTTAATTATAATTGCCAAGATAGGATACAACCATGACATAATAAAGACAATGACTAACACACTAAAAACAAGATCAAATATTCTTTTAAATAATCTATTATTAGCATCTTGCAGCGGTTCATTACGAGGTTTTATTACGTGAAAATTATTTACGTGACTAACACTAAAATGAGCTCTTGAAATTGTTGAAAAGTCAGGTATAAATTTCAAGCGCATACAATGCTTGTCTCCAAGTTCAAAAAAGTAGTTTAAATCAATAATAAAATCAGGCTTTGTTACAATATATAATTCATCAATATTCTCTTCAGATGCACTGTGAATTGCATTAGCAAGTGCAAAACTAAAAGCTTCTTTAGTCTTATAATTTACAGATGAGTTTTCGTTCAGGATTCCTATAAAATCAATAAAATAGGCATTGGTTTCTAATTGTGATGCTAGTTCAATACTCGTTGAATTAAACCCCCATATTGCAACGGTGTATCGCTTAGTAATCCATCTTTTAATTTTCACTATTACTAGTGTGAATAAAACTCTAGAAAATAAAAAATACAACATCAAAAAGCATAGTTGAAACAAACTAGCTGTACTCAAAACAACATAAAATATATCATCATGAAAAAAGAAAATATAAGTGTGCCAAAGAATCCTTTGTGTTAAAAAGGCCCGCCAACTATCACCGTAAAATTGCTCTAAATCAAAAAGAGAATCAACACGATAAAGACGAAAATAGGTAACTGAAAAAAACCAACTTAGTATTGTAATAGGCATCAATGTGTTAAGGAACAATTCCTCCCACCTAACATCTTCATTACTTACAAACTTCAAAAATATTAATGTACCAACGACCATAGCGAGCATGTCTATTATTAGACAGCACATCATAAAAGTAAATTTATGTCTATTACGCATTTCTCAATTTTTTATTAAATAAATTGTACCCAAAGGCTCCTACTAAACTTCCTATAATTCCAAAATAAATATCCATAAAATCGGGGCTCCTATTTTTAATTAGAAATTGACCACATTCGGCAATAATAACAACAACTGCTGATACTCCCAAATTTCGAATAAAAACAAACTTTCTATCTACATTTTTATTCTGTGAATTCTTCTTAAAGGAATAAGCCTCTAGTAAGTAACCAAAAACAACAAATGGAATAGCAGTCCGTACATTAAAGTTTTCATTACTCCAATTCAATAACCATTGAGGCAAATAGTTCTCAGACCTCATATTAGGATCAGGCAACCAAGAATAGTAAAAAACAGCAACAATAACAAGTAGTAATAAAAATCGAATTATTTTTTTTGACATTTTATGCTATTTAACTTAAATAAAACCCTTTTGGCTCGCTCTTTTCTACCATTTTTTTCGCATAATCTCATTTAAAACAGAAAACTACATGAAAAATAATTCCATCAAAAAACACCCTTATCTAAAAAATGTATGTTCTACAGATGCAAATCATAATGTTGCATTTTAGCTCTAATTCTCTCTGTAAAAAAGTTAAATAGAAAGAGTAGAATGTTAGCCCACCAATCAAATAAAAACTTTTTAATTGTATTCAACTTCATTTTTTTTAACCAAGTCTTTATTAAGCTTTTTTGAACCAAGGTTTCTTTTCTTTCTGGTCTTTATAAGTGTAAGCGTAATCATAGCCGTAACCCATGTTTCTGCTCATTCCATTGATAGCAATACCAACATTCTTTAATTGTCCTTTCTTTATAAAGTTATTGAGATATGTTAGCGTTTTCTTATCTGAATAATCAGCTCTTGTAATGTAAACAGTAACATCAGCTAAAGCACTAAAATTAAAAGTATCAGATACAAATTGAAGAGGAGCCGAATCTATAATAATAAAATCATATAAACTTTTAGCTTCTTCGATTAAAAGTTCAAAATTAGAATTCGTTAACAATTGAGTAGGATTAGGTGGAATTTCACCTGAAAGTAAAACATCAAGGTTTTCAGAAAAACTTCCTTCTTTCACCAGAGAGCTCTTCCAGTCTTCACTTCTATTAGATAAAAAACTGGTAAGTCCTGGTACGTCTTTGTCTTTATTAAAATAATCGTGTAGTTGAGGATTTCTTAAATCGGCACCAATTAGTAAAACTTTTTTATTTAAATTACTAATTGTTATGGCATTATGAAAGGCACAAAAAGATTTTCCCTCTCCCTGAACAGAAGAACAAAACAATACTACGTTTCCTTTCTTTTCGTCTTTATTGGGTAATAAATAGGAAATATTAGAAAACAAGGTACGCGTTGCTTCTGCAATTACAGAGCGAGAATTTGCTGAGTTATCTAGTTTTTCATTATCATCTACTTTAGGAATCGTTCCTAAAAATGGAACATCAGCTAGTTCTCCTAGGAAATCCTCCTCGCTATGAATGGTAGAATCCATCTGAAGCATTAAATAAACAATACCAAATGCCAAAATAAAACCAAATAAAACACCACCTAGCATAAAAGTTTTCCTTTTTGGAAAAGTGTCTGAATAATTAGTTTGTGGAGAATCGAGAATCCTTAGATTGGATTCTAAAACGGCGCCATTTAACAACATTTCTTCCCTCTTTTGCAATAAAGACAAATAGGTCTCCTCCTTCAAGCTCAAGTTATTATTAATATTTCCTAACACTTTGTCTTTTGTAGGAATACTTTTTGCTGCAGAAGCGGCGATATTTTTCTCTGTCCTATTAACAGCATTCGTTTGGTTCAAATAGTTTAAATAATCGCCTAAGGCATTTAATATTGCTTGTTTTCGACCTTTCAATTGTGCCATTAAACTCAGGTAAGCAGGATTATTTTTTTGTGCTCTTTGCAAGAGTAACTCACTTTCCATAAGACTTGAATTGTAACTTATAAGCATTTGATTGACTGATGGAGATTCTAAATTATAATCTGTCCCCAAAGCGGAAGTACTATTACTTCTTCTAATGTCATTTATAGCCAATTTGGTCAAATAGATTTGTCTTTCATTGAGCGCTGAATTAGCTGCTGTTGTACTTTTTTCACTTGTTTTAGCAGTAATAAATTGATCTAAAACATAGATATTATTATCGCGCAAATAACTCTCTTTGACACTTTGAATAGAGTCTTTTTGTTTTGCAAAAATAGCTATACGTTCGTTTAAATAAGCAATTGACTTGGAAAATGATTTTTGTTTATTAACAACAATGTTTTTATCAAGCGACTCAATAATTTTCTTTAGAATTTTTGTTGAAAGCTCCGGATTTATTCCTCTATAGCTCAAAACCAAGTTATTATTAGGACTATCAAATGACTCAATTTCTAGCGTTGCTTTTAAATTATTTACTGCTGTCGCAGTTGGCTCAATCGTTACAACATATTCTTTATTTATGTAAGAACCCACTTCACTTTTAGCTTTTTCTGTCAATTCAATAGTGAAAGGCAAACCTGTAATAACTCGACTAGTTTTATATCCATGTAACAAATATTGCTTTTCAGTAGTTTGATCACGTACCAAAAAACCTTCGCTCACAACCTGAACGTCATAGCCTTTTTGTGGTAATGAATCATTGGATCTAGCTGCCTTAACTATAAAAGGAATGTCATCTATGAATTTATTTTGTAGATAACCCTTCTCATAATAATTAATGTTCAGTTTTAAATCAGTGACGATCTGAGCCAAAAAATTATTAGAAGTGATCATCATCTTTTCTTCTTCGAGACCTACCTCTTTGTCTTTTTGAGTATTAGTAGCGGTGATTATCTGTGAGTCTCTTTCTTTCTCTTTATCAATATTGATTAAGGCAGATGTTTCATAAGAAGGAGATACTGCCTCTAAATAATAATAGGCCGCAACCAAACTTATTATTAAGCAAATTAAAAACAAAGGCCAATACTTTACATATTTTAAAAACTCTTTCTTAAAATCCATAGTACTAATTTCTAATAATTAAAAATATTGCTAATACAGTACTCAAAACACCCAATATCTGCAATGGATCTTTTATGGTACGACCACTGTTTATTTTTAGCTTATTAGGCGTTACCATAATAACATCATTTTGCCTAATGCGATAATCTGGATTAGACATCCACGAAGCCGTCGTTAAATCAATATGATATACCAAACGTTTACCATCTATTTCTCGAATTAGCGTTACATCTTTTCTAAGTCCTGAATAAGTTAAATCACCAGCCATACCTATCGCGTCTAATAAGCTGATTGATTGTTCTGTAAAATTAATAACACCTGGACTATTTACCTCCCCCAAAATAGTAAACTTATTATTTAGAACACGAACTTGTACCGTTGGATTTACTAAGTATCCTTCATCAATTAAGGTTTGTTTAATTTTTATCTCTGCTTGAGACGGAGTCAATCCCCCAACGCCCATTTCATTTAAAATAGGCATCATAATTGTTCCTTGAGGAGTCACTAAGTAGCCACTTAACTTCATCATATCTGCAGATGTTTGTCCTGCTCCAGATCCCATTATATTAAAAGGTGCCGCTACTATAGGATTCAAATCGCTCACTTCTACTTTTAGTATATCGTTGGGTTGTATCTTTGTTGTAGTGTAGACTAAAGATGTATTAGCGTATTCATCTAAATCTTGCAAGTACAAAATCTTTTTCTTACTACCGCAAGACTGCATCACTACTAAAAGTAATAAAAGTAACGAAATCGGGATTTTTTTCATGGTTATCATAGTTTATAATTGTATTTTGGTTTAGGTTTACGTTATTTCTTTCGAAATATAAAGAACAATACGTACAAATGTATATAATCTATCTTTAAGAAATTAAAGAATCTATTATATATTGTTTTTGAATGTTTTAACGAACTAAATATTGTTTTAAAGCAATTGTTTTTTTAAGAAATACGACGCGCAAAGCAGATAAACCATGGTACTTATAGATTTTATAATCCTCCTGCAAAACTTCAAAAGCACGTTTTGCATTAGTACTCATCCCTCCCATTCGCATCTTAACAAAATAATGGTTAACATAACTCATTTTAATTTTGTACTTGTACAAATAACGTAATAAAAATTCTGTATCCGAAGCGATATTAAAATCTAGGTTGTACATCCCGTATCTATCGATTATAGATTTTTTCAAATAAACTGTAGGATGCAAAGGTAACCAACCCGATTTTACTCTACTAAGACTAAAATCCCCTCCAATACGATTACGAATCAAACGTTCTTTTGTATCATTAGACACATACACACCGTCACCATATACTCCTTCGATAGTGGCATCCAATTTAAAACGTTCTACTATTTTACTAATTGTCGTATTGTCATAAAACTCATCATCAGAATGCATCAAACCGATTGCATCGCCTGTGGCCATTTGAATTCCTTTGTTGATGGCATCATACATGCCTTTATCTGGCTCCGAGATATATCGACTTATTCTATCTTGATAAGACTCGATAATTTCTTTGGTTCCATCTGTAGAATTACCATCAATTACTATATATTCAATGTTGGGATAATTTTGATCCAAAACACTTTGAATGGCTTTGGCCATAGTATCTTTTCGATTGTAACAGACAGTAATTACAGTAATTCGCATAAAATTTATTTAAAAATTTAAAAGGGGGTAGTCTATTAAAAATATAACGAGAATTATAATCTCTGTACACAATTGAATCAAACACCACCAAACATCAATCAAGATGACTTACAAAAATAGACTTTATTATTTTATTAATAAATTATCAAAATAATTAATGGTCGTAATCAAACCTTCACGCAATTGTATTTTTGGTTCCCATCCTTCAAGTTTTGCTTTCGCAAGAGAAATATCTGGCTGTCTTTGTTTTGGGTCATCTTGTGGTAAAGCCAAATGTATAATTTTCGATTTAGACCCTGTCAATTCAATTACAGCCTGCGCCAATTCAAGCATCGTAAATTCATTGGGGTTTCCTAAATTCACAGGACCCAAAAAAGTTGGATCCGATCCCATCATTCTAATCATTCCTTCTACTAAATCATCTACATATTGAAAAGAGCGAGTTTGCAAACCATCTCCAAAAATAGTAATATCTTGGCCTTGTAAAGCTTGTACAATAAAATTAGAAACCACTCTCCCGTCAACTGGGTTCATATTAGGGCCATAAGTATTAAAAATTCGAATAATCTTAATAGCTACCTTATTCTGATTGTGGTAATCCATAAACAAAGTTTCGGCGCAACGCTTTCCTTCATCATAACAAGAACGAATCCCTATGGGATTTACGTGCCCCCAATAAGTCTCAGGCTGTGGATGTACCAATGGATCGCCATATACCTCACTAGTGCTTGCTTGTAGCACTTTTGCTTTTACTCGTTTGGCCAATCCTAAAACATTGATTGCTCCCATTACCGATGTTTTAATTGTTTTAATGGGATTGTACTGGTAATGTACTGGAGAAGCCGGGCACGCTAGATTATAAATTTCATCAACCTCTGCATAATAAGGTTCTGTTATATCATGACGTACCATCTCAAAATACGGATGATCTAATAACTCAATAATATTCGATTTGGCACCAGTAAAATAATTATCTAAGCAAATCACTTCATTACCTTCACTTAATAATCGTTTACATAAATGAGACCCCACAAAACCGGCTCCTCCTGTTATTAATATTTTTTTCATTTTTTATTTTTTATTTTTTATTTTTTTAGTGAATTAACTTTTGTTTGAATTTGAAAGAAGTAATGGGATTTAAAACGTGCTAAGTAAAAACCTTCCTTACCGTCTAAAAAACCTAATTTCAAAAAATAGGCTCCTACAAAATAAACAGCAGGAAGAAGCCCTGTGTTTAACAATCCATATTTTATTTTTTGGTTCAAAGATAAATGACTGTTTTTTGCTTCTTTGAGTTGCAAATATCTTTTGGCTTCCCAGGTAGAATAGGCATTGTGTTTGGCAATATAATGCTCCAAATCTTTAAAATCTTTATGAATGATCTTAGATTTGATCACACCCACCTGACCTTCAATGATTGGGTGTTCATGTACTTCCATGTCCAAATGACTCCATAAATCTTCGTCAATTTTTTCATAGGCTCCTTTGGACTTCTTAAATAAGGCTGATTTTTTAAAACCATAGCCATAACACAGTTTTTTACCCATAAAATAGTTTTCAAACTGAATCGTAAAACCATTAAAATTAGGATCTTTCGTCTTAATCGATATTTCATCCACAAAAGCCTCTGTTACAAATTCGTCAGCATCAAGAAACAAAACCCATTCGTGCTTAATAATGGCATTTTGTAAGACCCAGTTGCGTTTTTTTGGAAACTTACCATTCCATTGAAACTGCAAAACTTCAGCTCCCTTTGCTAATGCAATAGTCATTGTTTGATCTGTACTCCCTGAATCAACCACAATAATTTGATCAAATCGTACTAATTTATCTAAACAAGATGGTAAATTTAACTCTTCGTTTTTTACTGAAACAATTACTGTAATAGGTATATTATTCAATAGTTCTAAATTTTATATGTTTAGCAGGATTCCCTCCTACAATTGAATTCGTTTCGACGTTTTTGTTAACTAGACTCCCTACTCCAACAATAGTGTTCTCTCTTAGTGCAATTACTGGCTTAATAAAAGCTCCTACTCCAATAAACACATTTTTGAAAATCGTGTGATGTTAGTAGATATCAAATGCATTGATGGTTTATGAAAGTACTTTGACCTTATTTAAGCTTTAATTGCATTTGAGACGACATTATAATTAGCTCTTAACCATGTATTTTAGTATGAAATTTCATTTGACTATTAGGCATTCTTGCCAAATTGATCATGCACTTCTTTTGCTATTTCAATGATAAAACAAAAGTCAACCAAAAACTAATAATGATGATAATAGATACTGCTAAAACTTTAAGTAATACTGTATAAAATTAAGCTCCATTTCATTTTCCTTTAATAATTTCAAGATTCTTGATACCCTCCTATTTGATCAATTGAATCATAAAACATTTTTTTATTATAACCTTTCAATTGATTTTTAAAAATTAAATAGTTGTTTGCAATAATAAAAACATCATAAATTCTACATTCCCATAACACACCTGAAGTCCTGTAATAGTAATCATCCTTATCATAGTCAAGAATTACAATTTCTGCATTTTGTAACATATTAAGAAACACCTCTTTTGATTGAGTCCCATAACTAATAAGGTTTTTTCCTATTTCCCTATTAGTATTTGATTTTCTATTTGGTATTAAAACTGTATATCCTTCAAAAATATTTGTTTTAATAATTTCGAGATATCTTTTTGAAAAAATTACAATTTCCTTTTTTTTACAATTTATTGTTTTTGGAACTATTTCAGAATCAATATTAATTCTATTCTTAAATAATTTTTCATCACTTAAATTAAATTTGCTATCAATAGTCAATAATTGAATCCCTACTGAATCCAAAAAAAGATGTAATTTTAAATTCGGGTCATGTGCAAGATTATGATTTATCAAAAATAACAGCTTACTTTTAAATATATATATAAAAGGAAACATTATTAAAATTTGTGAATTTCTATATTCCCTAACTACGCAAGGAAGATGATCTTTAGATGATTTTTTAATCCCATAATAAATAACTCTTGTTAATCGATATAAACATTTAAAGTACGAATCCTTCATTTGAACCACTGGATACTTTTCTAAAATCGTATATATGGTTAAATAGGCTTTATTTGACTTTAAAATAATGTCAAGTATACCATGTACATCTTGTTTGTGTAATCTATTCATTTAAATATAAAATAATGCATGTTTTTATACTCCTTTTTAAGTATCCAAATAACTACTTTTTATGCGACTTTACTGAATACTTAATCTAAATTTAAATTCTATTTTTAATTTTAATAGCAGGATTTCCACCAACCACCGTATTTCCGTCTACATTTTTCACTACTACAGCTCTAGCCGCCACAACAGCATTGCTACCTATTGATACTCCCGGACCTATAAAAGCATCCGCAGCAACCCATACACCATTACCGATAGTAATATTTTTTAAAATCAAAGGAAAATCTTCTTTTGTATAATCATGAGATGAAGCACAGAGATAAGTTTTTTGGGAAATAATGGTATTGTCTCCAATTCTAATTTTTCCTTGATTATAAATATCAACATCGGGGCCAACACAGCAATTATTACCAAGTTCTAAATTCCATGGTGCCCAAATTTTTGCCGAAGCATTTACTTCGCATGACCATTTAATTTTTGCTCCAAAACATTTTAAGACCAAAACATGCCATCTTTTAAAAAGCCGAGATGCTAAAGGACGGAATAATAAAAGATAAACAATATTCCACAATAATCTATAGGCTTTATTTTTAAAACCAAAACTATGACTATATTTCTCTAGATCCATTTCTATTATTTAATTCAGATTTAAGTTTTTTCGTAAAAACATCAGTCGTAAAGCATTTAGAATAGTCCATTAACGATTTATTCAGTTTTGTTTTCTCTATGCTACAAAAATCAATAATTTGAGAATTAGCTTCTTTTATATCATTACTTAAAAGGAGACCACATTTAGATGTAGTAATATGATATTTATGTGCAATATTATCCGATAATATTGGAGTTAACCCATATGACATCGCTTCTACAATACTAATTCCAAATCCTTCATATTTACTTAATGAAATATAATAACTTGATTTTTTTAAAATTTCATCAATTTCTAAGTCACTTATTTCTCCAAAAATTCTTATGTTTTTTGTGATTGGATTTAACTCCTTCGTACCTCTACCGATTATATTTAACCTAAAAGTTTGCATAGTATCTTGATTGAATAGTAAGATAAGTTTTTTTAAATTCTTGTTTTTATTATTAGGGCCAATGTATACAAATTCACCATTAAAAGTTAGACTTTCTAGTGGGCCGTCGTAAATCCTTTTGACTGGATTCCATAACAAAGATGCATTGGGCATATCATTACCATCAATTGCTATCAAATCTTGGGGACTTACACAAAAGATTCTGTCTATACTTGACAAAGATACTTTAGAAAGTATTCTAAAAATTAATTTCCTTGAAAAACTTCTTGAATCATGAAAAATCCATCCATGAGAAAAAAGAATTATTTTAAATTTTTTATTTAAAATGGTATACCAAGTTAGCCTTCCAATATGAGGGTCATTCAGAATAACAATGTCATAATCTTTAGCAAAATTCAATCCTTTTGGCTTTGTAGGAAGATAGAAATTTATAAACGAGTTCTTCCCATCATTTAACACATATATTTCAACTTTAAACCCATTGTTTTTTAAAATTTCAATTAAAATATTTTGTTGTGTTAGTATTCCACCTGATTGTTCTGAGCTTATACTTGTTAAAATTAATGCTAGCATAATAATTAATGTTATAAAAACGATAATGAAAATCATTGTTTTTTGGCAATCTTCAAATTTGATAAATTTATTTAAATTCCATTATTTAGTAAGTGTTGATACAATTCATTCATTTTTATAGCTATTGCTTTTATTTCATATTTATCCCTCACTAAGTGTTGTCCATTATCACCCATATTTTTAATTTGAGATGCAGACATACGCATAATTTCTTCAAGAGTAAGTTTAATATTAAAAACAGATAAATGGATCCACCAACCGCAATGGTGTACTTCTAGATCTTCCCAAGGAGTTCCTTGGGTTGTTATCACTGGAACACCAACTGCCAAAGCCTCCGCAACTACTATCCCAAAATTCTCACTATACGTGGGAAGAAGCATAACATCCGCAGATCGTAAAAAGTCCCATTTGGCTTCACCAAATTTTGCTCCTACAAAACTAACGTTTTTTAAATCTTGAGCACTCTGAGTTAAGTTTTCTATATAATTTTCATCCCCATTACCAGCAATTTCTAAAGTCCATCCATCAGTATTACTATTTCGCCACGCCTCTAGTAGCAATTCAATACCTTTTTTAGGATGAATGCGAGACAAGAACACCACTTTTTGGCTACCGTAATAGTCTTTAATTTCTTTAACATCCCTCAAATCAATTCCATTTGGAATAATAAAAATAGGATTTTTAAAACCTAAAGCCTGAATATTCTCAGCTTCCATTAGAGCCGTTGCATGCAAACAATCAGCTCTTTCTATTGCTTTTTTTTGATACAAAAATAAACCTAATTTTTTCTTCCAAGGATTTTGAGCCAATATCCAAGGTTCCAACATGCCGTGAGGAGATAGGATTACTTTAATCCCTAATTCTTGAGCTACTTTTTGGAAACCCCAGTTTTGAGGACTCCAAATACCATTAACATGAACTAGATCTGGTTTTTCAGCTACTAAAAATGTATGAAACTCTTTTAACATAGAAAACCATCTTACAACATTGGTGTTAAAAAATTGTATTTTAACACCTTTAATTTTAATCGGACTTTCAGATATTCCTGTTGCAACAATTAGCTCCGTATGATTTTTTAACTCTGTACCCAATAATCGCATATATTCGGCTGTTCCTCCTTCATTCTTATTAATTCCGGCAATAAAATGGATTACTTTCATTTAATTTGACTTATTTGTTTATAAATAACCTCAATAGCATTTAAGGAATTTTCAGTAGTAAATTTTTGAGATTGATTTAATGAACTTTCAATAGTTTCTTTTCGTTGGACCATATCTAGTGATACAAGCTTTTCTAATATGCCGGCGGATTCCTCTTTCCATTTACCCCAAAGTATTTCATCATTGGGTTTTTTATCAATATAAAAAGCTGCCGTACCTCCAACTTCGTTCATAGGGTCTTTATTGGTAGTAATTACGGGACAACCTGAAGCCATAGCTTCTACAATAGGCCAACCAAACCCTTCATCTAATGAAGGAAACAACAAACAAAACGCTCCAGAGTAAGCATTATTAATATATTCATCCGATAAATCAGTAAGAAAATGAATATCCTCTTTAAAAATTGATTTCTGTCTCAGATAAGACAATTCACCTGATGGCTCTGAACCAATCAAAATCAATGACATTTTTTTATTATATATCGTACGCCAAGTATCGTATATTTCTATTACACCTTTTCGGTTTTTATAATATTGATTTCCACCAATATGCATAAGATACCCTTTTGATAATGTAATGTTTAATTTTGTTTCTAATAAATTACGCGAGTCAATTGGAGACAATTCATAGAAAGGACGATTTAAACCGTTGTAACATACTACCGAACTTACAATTTCACCTTGATGTAATTCATGCAAATCGTGTTGAGTTTTTTTAGAAATAGAAATGAAATGCTTCCCTTTTGAAAACCCTTTCCTAATATAATTTTGATATAGCTTACCCGTGTATGACGTTGGGTTTTCTGGAATAGTGCCTAGGGCGGATTTCAATGCTAAAAAATCATGACAATGCACTACATGATTCCTATTTTTCACTAAGGGTACCCATGGCCCTAAAGCTTGATCAGCAAATACAAAAAGAGCATCATTTGCACAATTACGTAGTTTTAATTTTACTTCAATTGGAAACAGAACATACTGATCAATATAGCTAAGCCATTTTTTTAATGACTGCATAACTGGCAGTTTATAAAAACGTGCTTTGGGACTCCAAACTTCCACTTCATGCCCTCTTTCTTGCATGCCCTCGAGCAACATGTTTGCGTAACGAGGCATGCTTTGATGAGCTAAAAAAGAAGGATGAGTAAAAAGGACAATTTTCATCTATTCCGTTTTTAAATTATTATTAATACTTGCCTCTAACAAACCTGCTGCAATCACAGCACAGCCTAGGATACTGGGTTGTGCCCATTGTCCTTGAGTAATCAAAAATAAAGCAGTACCGCACAAAGTTAAAGGCAATAATTTGGAGGCATTAGGCAAACGGATTGATTTAAAAAATAAGGCAAGAGCTAAAAATAATCGTAAGGCAATTAGCCCACCTCCAAAAACAAGACCTTGCTCGCCTCCTAATCGCCCTAATTCCCCTTCTGAAATTAAATATTTAGTTTTTCCTGTGAGCATCTTCGCTCCCGCATTAGTCCCCATTCCTAAATTACCAGCAAATAAAGGTTGATTCAATAAATCAGCAATTGGATCCGTAAATCCTTCCACCGATCTTAAAATAATAGACCCTCCTTTCTGACTGCTAGCCGTGTCAACGCGATCCATAAAAACCTCAGTCCCTAAATTAAAAATCGTAGTTGTTTTTTGCAAAATAGTAAATAAACCAAAAAGTATAACGACAGTAAACACCGTTTTCATAATAGATTTAATACTGGTAGAAGAACCAATAAAAGCGAAAACGCCTACTAATAAAACCCCAACAACCGCTCCACGACTTATAGTTAGAGGCAATCCAATCACTAGAGCAATCGTACTAGCCAAAAGCAATAAGTGGGAACAAGACTCTTTAGACAACCAAAAATAAAATACAAATACTGAAGACAAAATATAGAAAGAAGACAAACCCGATATAAAAGAGAAAGTTCCTGATGGCCGAAAATAGCCCATGGCCCCATCAAAACCAGCACTCCCTTCCCCTCCGATCCCAATGTTGATATAAGCAGATTGTGGACTGGTAAATTGAAAATAAATCAATACCGTCATCAAGATATTGATCCAGAGCATCAGACGTCCCATTTTAAGCACATCCACTTTGGTAAAAACGGTTCCGATGATAAAAATAATTGGAAAATGAAACAACATAATTCGTGCCCCATAAAGCCCAACAAATAGATTTTCATGTCCAAAAGTGAGGGTTATGGCCAAACCTAAAAGGGTAAATAGCAACCCTAGAACTACATAAGGATTCATAAATTTAACATTCAAATAGAGTGCTCTTACAACGATATATATTGCAATAGGGTCACGTACTACCAATAAGGGGGTCGCCAAACTGGGTAAAATCCATTTACGCAAAGCCCCTTCAAAAATCCATAGCAAAAAATACAACCAAATAGCCATTTTTAATGAACTGTAATTGGGTTCTGCTGCTGGTACTGTAATTGTATTCATTTATAACTTTTTTTTGTCAATTGCTAACGAAGAAAGGGCAGCAGCCATTTCTTGGCCATAAACCGACCATGGTCGGGTTTGAGCCTTAGTTTGAGCAGCTAATCCTAATTGTTCCAATAATTCTGGTTTTTCAAGTATCTTTTGCAAAACTTCTTGTATGGCATTGGATGAGCCTGCTGGCACAATCCAGCCGTCCACTCCATCTTCAATCAAATCAGGTCCAGCAGTTCGATCGGTTGTGATAACAGGAACCCCTTGAGACATGGCCTCCGTAATAACCAAGCCAAAACCTTCAAATAAGGAAGGAAATACAAATACATCATGCTCTCGCATACAGCCTAAAACTTGTTCATGAGACAACGAGGGAATCCAATGGTGTTGCTCTAAAGCCCAATTCAATGCATTGCAATTGGAAACGGCTTTATGACCAACAATGGTCAACTCTACCGTACTTTCCATTCCTTCAACCGCTTCAAACAAATAAGACAAGCCTTTTCGTTGCGATAGGCCACCGATAAATAAAATCTTAAGTTTTCGATTAGCAAGAGGTCGGTATTCTTTTTGATGTTGAACCTTTGGAAAACCATAGGGAATTACTTTTATTTGAGCTAAAATTCCCGGATAGGCTTCTAATGTTTTTTTGGTAAAACTACTGGCTACAAAAATAACATCGGCCAAAGCCAATTCTTGGTCTTTTTTAGCCAACTTGGCTGGAGAGTCACTAAAACCAGTGAGTGTGCTGGACCATTCAGGGTTAAGATCAAATTCCTTTTGCATTAACAAACGCGCACTTTTCCAATACCCTATCGGTAAATCATAAATACATGTGATACCCAATGATTTTGCTTTGGTAAAAGTAGCTAATGCGCCATCCTCATAGGCATACACTCCTGATAATCCTTCTTTTTTTGCTTTTGCTAAAGAATGAGCGACCCATTCATCGTGCATTTGATATACCCGATCAATACAAAAAAAACCTTTTTCATGCCGTATTAAAAAATCCAATTTCAATTTGGATGCCAATAAACGACCAAATTCAAAAAAAGAATTAGATCTAGTATAAGCTTGCCAGGATGGATCTAGTCTTCTTCTTTTTAAATCTTTTAATTTGGGATAGTCTCTTAACTTATAGGCCAATTGCCCCGGAAAAATAGCAACACAAGTAAACAATCGATATAAAATTTTATTTTTCAATAATCCATTTACGAGATTTTTAGAATTTGCATTTAAAGTGGGATGAGAAACAACTATCTTCATTTGATCGTAATTGAATTAATAAATTGATTTGCAATACTACTTAAATCAAATACCTCCATGTCCCCCTTTGATATTAAATCTAAATTATTTTTTTCGTACTTAATAATCTGTGGTGTGGAATGGAATCCATTTATCGGTGTCCATTTTCGAGATACGCAAATAGAATTCAATTGATGCTCTTTGTAGGCCGCATAAATGCCGCTTTTTTCGGTTTGAAAATAAGGCGTAGTCGATATGCCGTAATTGCTATCGATCAATATTTGCGAAATTACACTTTCAGCTTGTATGCCCAAAACTTCGTAGTCTATCTTAAAAAGATGTAAAACAGCTTTATAACTAGAAAGTTCCGAACCACTTTTACCAATAAAAAAAAATTTTATGGGCCTGGAAAGCGAGTCTTTATTGATAACTAAATCTTCGATAAAATCTTTAAAAGGAGCTCCAGGATGAATAGTTCCAAACAAAACAAATTGGGTAATTTCCTTCTTACCTCTTTTAATCCCAGTCAAAGGAATATTGCTACAAATAGGCAAAACACTTGCATTAATATTGCACTTTTTAAGGCTAAAAAGATACAATTCATTTTGGGTGTTAATCCGTTTTGGGGAAATATTCCCTAGGACTCTTTTGATTATATTTTTTTGTAGTACACCAATGCATTTGTGTTTAAAAGAAGCCTCCCGATCGATTCCCAACCACAATTCATGAAACATAACATGCCAATGGTACTTTCCCTTTAGTTTATTCAAAAATGAGGGCAACCAAAAGGGCAACCCCTTGGGATTAAAACTATACGGTACAAATTGCAAAGAAATCCAATCGGGCTGATATTTCGCTACAATATCCTGCGCAATGGTATACCGTTTGCTATGAGAATAGCATAAAGGAAGCCTATTTACGACCACTTTATTCCCACCTACCTCTTGTATTTCATTTAGATACTCAGAAACATAAGGATCACACAAAGACAAAATCTGTGCCTCATGCCCTAGTCTAATTAGTTCACCACATAAAAGACGGGTATAATCACCCACCCCATCATTACCGTATTCTACTGAACCACAAAAGAATAGTATTCTCATTTATTTAAACCTTTTTTTAATTTTACTGACAATCTGCAATAAAGTTATTATTTCTAATTCTAAAATCATTGCTTGTTTGTCAAATTTTATATTTTGAAATAATACCAAATACAAAAAATGTACAAATAGAAATCTGCTTATTAAATCTAAAATCTCGAGACTTATTCTAAAACAGCTTATTTTTTTTATATACCAAGATTCTACATTTGAAACCTCATGTCTTTGAAGCTTTTAATATTAAATTAAAATATTGCTGACACACCTCTTCTTCTGTATGTTCCCCGAGATGAGCTTTGGCATTTCGCAAGAGGCTTTGCTGTAACTTGGTATTCTCTAAAAGTTGGACCGTTTTTTGAACGAAAGATTCGTGCGAATTACGCTCAAAAACCACTCCTGCATTTCCTACCGCATCAGGCAAACCACCACCATCCGAAACAATCGGGATACAACCACAAGCCATCCCTTCTAGTACGACAATACCAAAAGGCTCTTCCCAACGAGAAGGCACCAATAAAAAACGATTTTCATTTAATTCATATGCTATCGCTTCAGCAGATAAAAAACCCAAAAAACGAATTTGACTTGTCAGTTTGTAACGGGAAGTCAATTCCTTTAATTTTACCATTTCTGGACCATCACCAATAATTGCTAAGGAATATTTTTCATCTTGAATTGTATTCAATTCATGCAATAACTCAATACACATATCAGCACCTTTGTCTGAAACCAAACGCCCAACAAAGGCAAAATCTTTTGTTTTCTTAATAGTAGTTGCTTTAAAAACAGCTGCTTCATATGAATTTTCAATAACAGTGGCTTTCTTAAAAGTATGTTCCTTTATTTTTTTACTACAAGCAATTACAGCATCATAGTCGTTTAGAAAAAATGTTTTGGCTTTTTGATGGATTAATTTCTTTTCTTTTGGTAATCCGATCCAAGTGTGCAATGCCACTATCTTGGGTTTCCTCACTATAAAGTTTAACCAACTCATTCTAAAACAGGGATTATTTTCAAAAACAACATCACACCATTTCAATAAATTATAAATCACTTTAATGGAAGGATCTCTAACTACTTTAAACGGTAATTTTTCAGTACCATCCTCTTTTGTATGAGTTACTACAATTACAGAGACCTCTCTTTTATTTTGAAAATTTTTAGCCAACATTAATGAAACTGTTTCAATACCACCAATGCGAGGATAAAAGGAATGACTGAATAAGAGTATTTTCATAATCAATTAGGGTTCTATTTTTTTGAATAAAAAAGATAATTTAATCTAATCCATTTTCTTTTTTTTTATCTGAAATTAAAATAACTACCCTAAAGCGAATTTAGAAATATAAACTCTTAGTAAAATAATCAATAAATTACTTTTTATATCAAACAGCTAACGTATTTTCTTAGCTAAGATGACACGACTAATATTGCGTTTAAGAAAAAAACGAAATAGAATACATTTACGTTAAACACAGAATTAACAATCAACTAAAGCACTCATTTTTTTTACAAAAGTAAGGTAGGTATGTTAGTTTTCCTGGTATAAAAAACAATTATAAGTCCTCCATACACGAAAAGAGCTAATAAAATGGATTCTTTACTGCTTTTTTTTGTAGCACTTGAAAGAGTAAATTCGTTTAAAAGCTTAAATAAATAACAAATTTACATTATTAAGTCCTCATTAACCCTTAAGTTGATGTTTTGGTAATTTCAACTAAATCATTCATAAAACTAATGCTTGTGTATTCAACGGTAAACAGTTGCTTATGCTGGAAAGCGGCTTTTTGAGCGGCATGCAGCGCATTTAGACTTGGATTTGTCAAAATGGCTTTGCTCCAATTATCATCAAAAAAACCAATACCACTATCCGTATATTCTTGATTTACTATGGGTGCAGCCACAGGAATCCCATGGGCTAAAAAAGTAGCTGCGCTCCCACTCTTTCCAAGGGCGTGTTGAGGTACTGGTGTAATCCCCATATCACAAGATGTTACTAGGTCTGAGATTTCCGTCTCGTTCAAAAACCCAGTGCACGAAACAGTGATTAGCAAAGGACAGTGATTTTTAAAGTACTCCACATAGGGTAACATTCTACTTTTATTCCCTCCAATGAAAATCAACTCAGTAACAATTCCTTTTTCTTTTAGCGCAATATTAAAGCTGTTTATAAAATCGATGATGGAAATTTCTATTTCTACCTGACTAAAAAAGGCCCATCTAAAGGTACTAAGTGGTTTATTTTCCAAAACGCCTGCTGATATTGGACTAATATTCGAGAACAGCGGCAATGCTTTTACCCTATACCCCAATTTTTCAATATTCGATCGATAGGCTGGCAAATGCGTATGAATCAATTTTGGATTAATTTTCTTCAACAATTGCTTGATGATGTGTTTTTGAAAATAAGATACTACTTTATTTTTAAACGCACCCTTTTTTGCCGTCCCCATCCATAACTCATGAAACATAATGTGCCATTGCTGCACTCCCTTCAGCTGATCTAAAAAACCAGGCAACCAAAAGGGCAAACCCTTAGCATTATAGCCATAGGGTACAAACTGCAAACTTACCCAATCTGGACCAAATTCATTGACAACTTCTTGAACCCTCAGAAATCGTTCGTTTTGTGAGGTTTTCCCTGAAATTCGCGTTATTGTACAAGATGAGTTTTCAACATTTTTTGTTTCTTTAACAATACCTTCGACATGGCTATCACACAAAGCAAGAATATGTACTTGGTAACCTTTTAGAACTAAAACACTTCCCAAAAGTTTGGTATAGTCTCCAACACCATCTTTTCCTGCTTCAACAGAACTACATAAAAATAAAATTTTCATTGACCTAGCAGTTTAATTCTTTAAATAAGGGCTCACAAATAATATGACAACTGTTTGCTTTTATTTTTTGCATCTCTTTTATATCAATGCGATACCCTAAATGCCATAAATCTAATAATTTTTCAGAAGTATACTCATCACCACAAGCAAAATCATTATTTTCAATATTTACTCGATTGAGTGCAAAATTTAAGATGATAGGGTGTTGTAAACAAAGCCCTTTTCTGTATTTAAATTTAAATCGATAGGGGCCAAATGCTTTTTCTAAAGTGTTTGGTGCTTTAAATTGGGTTCGTTCCAAAAGAAATAGAATTTCTTTGGTGTCAAATACATTTCCATCTACAGCTAATGGCATAGACCAATAACCGGATGATTCCATCCAAGAAAAACTAGACCAAGGCTCCATTGCGAACGGACTAAGATAAGGAGCTGGACTAATCGAATCACTAGGTTGCGTATAATTGATCCCTGACCACAATCGAATGCTTGGCACATTTTTTCTTAAATCGATATCGTTTAACCATTCAATAGAAAAAGGATTCACAAATAAAATATCATCAACTAAAAACATCAAGCGCGAAAATTTGATGTTTTTGACTACATTTATTAAATCCGATTTGAAGTTTGTTTCTTTTACATGTTCGAAAATGATATCCGAGTATTTTTTTAAAACTTGCCCATAGGCCTTTTCAAAATCAGCAGAAGAGGTTTGCCATTGAATAACAATCTGACAGTCGCCTGATATGCATTGCTTTATAGATTCAAGCAAAGCCTCTAGCTGCATCGGCCTATCCTTACTAAACAGTACAATACCAAGTCCACCACCTGAAGCAGGAGCTGATTTAGTAAAAAATAGACCAATAGAATTTAGTATACGTTTGTATGTACCAATCATTGATTATGCTATAAAAATTAATATTTACTTTAGTTACAACTATCTCAATTTCTTTTTTAGAAGCTAGAAATTACAGCTTAAATTTGTGTCTACATCCTCATATCATAAAAAATATACTTTACACCCTATCTATCATGAAATTAATAGAAATAACACTTTGTCTACCCGTCTCCTTAGTGTTTAGAAAAATTATCTTTTTCTAATATTTCTCCATTTTAATGTTATAAAATTCAGTAAACTAAAATATAAGTCTATAGATTTTACATAAAATTTATTAGGTTTATTTATAGGTTTTCCAGGTATTCCTTCAATGCCTCTATTTAATCCTTCTAATCGGCAAGATTCCCAATCAAAATACCATATAGGCTCATTATAAAATAATCTTTCCCCATATTTACTGAATAATTTTAAAACTTCAAAATCCATATAATAGTAGGTATCATTTTTAAAATCCTTCAAATTAAGCCCCATTTCATCATATAACTTATACCAATTAGTATCAATTTTTTCTGTGTTGCCTAACTTGACATAATCGTCAGGTTTAAAGAAACTATACATTAATCTACGAATTCTAACTTTTTGTTTCTTTTGTATTTTTTCTAAAGAACAATAATATCTGTTTTTTGAAAATTGAATATTTTCCCTTACAAAACATAAATGCAAAAATGAAATATTTTCAATTAGTATATAAGTTGCATGTATAGGTGTTGGTATTCTTACACTATGTATTTCAGAAGGAAAATGTTCTGAACCATCATCAACAAATCCTAATGGAAAACCCTCACGATAAATCAAGGCCAAATTCAAGTTGAACAGCGGGGTTGGCTTGTCAAACAAAAAAACTGTACCAAGTGCAGCCTGTTTTATTTTTTCCCAATCTTTAGAATATAAGCTATTCGCTGTTATTAATTCGTCCGCATCTAATGCCAATAAAAAGTTCCCCAATCCAAATAACTCTCTAGCTGTGTTAATTAATAGCTTTTGTCTATCTCCTTCATTAAAATCAGTATTTTCATTTTTAATTAAAGTAACTTTATCATAATTTAAGGCTATTTCAACCGACTTATCACTTGAATTTTGATCAGCAATAATAATATGATCAGCAAAAAGTGAGCAAGTCTTAAGAAATTTATCCAAAATCCACTCTTCATTTTTTATTGGAGTTAAAACGACTATTTTCATAAATTTTATTTTACCTAACTGACTAATCTTTAATCAATAAAAATGTGTTCATAAAACGATATTTAATTAAATACTTACAGAATATTTAATGTGTAATTTTGTTTTTATAATATCTTAATAAATTTCGAAAATGAAAAGGTTCTAAAAATCTCAAATATTCTTTTAAATAATCAAATGCAGTTACTTGTTTTCTAAAAGTATGTAATTCAGCTGCCGCTTCAGAAAGATAATGGAACTGATTTTCAAACGAAAGGAATTGTTCATAATTTTTTCTTGCATTAATACCTAATTCCAAAAAATCTTTTTCTCTATTTTTAAGTATATTGTGTATTTCACTAACATCTTTTTCTTTTATTCGAATCGAACAACTTTTCCAATCAATAGCCTTGGTTTCAATCCATTCGTTAGAAATAATAACAGGAGCAATTCCCATTTTCATACTTTCATATTGTCTATATGAACTTGGACCAATACCCCTAGGACATAAGATAAATTTACTCTGAAATAAAATTTTCGCATAATTTTGAAAATATAAATCACGCTCCTTTTCATCTAATTCCCAAGAATTACAATTATTTGTGTCTAGCACATTTTCATCACCTTGAAATATTTTTATAATATTCTCCCTTACTTTAGGATAAGTCCGACT
Source organism: Flavobacterium sp. Arc3 (assembly GCF_041431375.1). NCBI lineage: Bacteria > Pseudomonadati > Bacteroidota > Flavobacteriia > Flavobacteriales > Flavobacteriaceae > Flavobacterium > Flavobacterium sp. Arc3. The sequence goes on from NZ_JASMRI010000009.1 coordinate 22,958, forward strand.
TGCACCCATAAAAGAAAACAAATATTTTTTTTCAATAATTTTATTAGGAATAAATTCAACGTAAGGGTTTAATGAAATTTGTTCAAGGTAATGATAGGAAAAATGCAGTTTTTTATTGAAATGACTAACGCATATCGAAGGTGAAATTGTTGGAATAAAAGTTAGATTAATATCACTATCATGGTACAAATAACATTTTTTTTTATATTTTTTATACAAAGAATGCTGTAATACTTGAAAAAAATATGGATCAGACCATGGATGATGTTCAACAAAAATAATTAAATCTGCAACTTCAGGATTAACTTCTAATTTGTGTTTTTCAAAAGAATCAAATAAACTTGATTTCTTTATATTTTTGTACGCAAAATTATGTTTGTGCTCAGGATAAGCGGATAAAATAAATATTTTCATACTAAAAACAATTCTGCTATATTAAAAGAAACTCTAAAAAAATTCAGTTGTACCGCGTAGATAATTTTAGCAAGAATACAAGTTTAAATTAAAAATTGACTCATTCAATTCAATTCATTTCATAAACACAAAATTTCATTGATTTGCAAAATTTTAAATTACTCAAGAAATTTATGATTTTTAGGCTAAAACTTTTTAAGAATCAACAATCATTAAATTTATTTATGATAGTTATGTTTTCAGGTATAAATCATTTGAATGAAGTTTTTCTTAAATTCTGATAATATAAATATTTATAAGGATGATTACTTCTAAAATTCCAAGGTTTAATTGCACCTGTGAAATGAACTATTATTGGCAATTTAGTGGATTCCTCAGCTTCTGTATTTGAAAATTATTCAAGTAATTGCTTATTATCTTCCTCAAAAATAACAGATTGTTGATCATAGCGTAAATACATCCTTTTCCATTTTCCATCAATGATTGCATCAAGCCCACATTTATCAAGATACCTGACTACACTTGGATTAGAGGATATAAAATTTATATTTAACTGAGTATCTTTCCATAATTTCAAATTAATTACATTACACCTGCATTAAAATAATATGAATCCAAGCTCATTTTTGACTCTAGACGCATGTCAAAACCGGGATTTTCAATTGCTACAGTAATAATCTTCTAAATCAGTTTGATAAAATTCTTTTATTCAATCATTTACAACTAAATCTGAATCAAGACCAAAATTTTATTTTCGTTAATATAATCTGAAATTAACAATCTATAATAATTAACTTTTCTAAAATGATGTGTTAAAACTAAATTATCAAATATTTCATCATTAATAGCAATAAAAAAAATCACATTGATAATTAAAAGTAACTTTCTTCAAATAAGATACGTTTTTATCAACTAAACCTTCACTTATTACATAAATTTTAAACTTTATAAAACCTTCCAATAAACTTACCTACAATAACACTAATTTTCTTTTTAAAAATTTCGAATTTAGTATGTACAAAAATTGGACTCTTTGTATTTTCCCAGTAAAAAGTATCTAAAATTCTAGGAGGTCTTCCTTGAATAGCTCTTAGTAAATGATAAGTGTTCCATGGTTTTGGACTTCCTAATGCATGAAACATGGTTACATGGCCATACTTAAAGCCCATACCTTCTTTACCTAAATAACTTATAGAACCATCAAAAGCTTCAATAGTAGCGTTCAATGCGTCTTGATCTGATTTGTCAAAAATAGTAAAACCTTCCATTTCCACTAACATTAAACTGTGTGATTCATTTGAAAAAATAGAATTTTCTAACCCTCCTATTGCTGCCCCCATATTTACTTGAATTTGATTCCACAATTTCAAAAAAGAAATATCTTTTTTTAGCAGTCCGACAAAGCCTCCATTTACATAGGTTTGATTTTTATATTCTAAATCGATATTGAATTTTTTAAAATAATTTCTCCATCCTACTCTCCGGGGATGAAATTCTTGTAGAGGAGAATCGATATCCTCACAAAGTCCTACTCCACATTGTACCCATTGCTCAAAACAAACCCATGAGTCATTGACCACAATATCGGGATCAAAATAATAAAGCGCTTCTGCATTCTTAGCTGGACCTTCCCATAATTCCAGCATAAAGTCAGGTTTATAATTGGTTAAACTATAATTCGTTTCTAATTTTAAGAAAACCAACTTCAATCCTTCTATTGGTGATACGATTATAGCTTCTTTCCATTTATCAATAGCCTCTTTTTTTCCCTTTAATGCCCAACTAGGTAATGAACCACGATACCCTACATATACAGTTCCTCGAAACCCATTTTTATAAAGAGAGTTGGAGAGTGTAGCCACTCCATAGTGATAATGTCCTTCGAAAAGAGTGCAAATTGCTGCAATCATATGTCTTGTTTTATTGTAATTAGCGGTTTAAATATCGTTTAACTCGTTTAAATTGATTTTTCATAAAAGTGATGTAAAACATATCAGCTAGTTGTATTTTAAAAAATCCCATCATCCTATTTTCATCTGTTTGGCTCGAAAACATCAAATCATCAATGGGTTCACTACCTAGACGACCTCGTCCTGAATAATGCAAATGACTGATTGAAGCATTCTTATATTCTTTTAAAGATTGTTTCTCATATTGCTTTTTATTTTCATCCGACAAAGTCGCATACCACGAACGGAATGAAATCGACCTTCTTTCTTCATTTCCTTGAATGGCTTGAATTAAATCCAAACTATTTTTATAATCTCCCGACCAAGAACTCAACCAATTATAGGGAGGTTTGCATAAATTCAGTAATTTCCATTCTCCAAGTTGTGTTGCAATATGCAATAAGGATTGGTCGTGTTTTTTGGGTATTTCAGGATACTGTTTAAACCACTCAACAGCGGCATTCATATCTGCAATCATTTTGGGATTCTTTTTTATCAGAATGTGGCCTGCAGTAATAGCCGTGCTCAAACTACCTTTGCCAAACAGTTCTTCTATTTTATTAGGTATTAAATAATTAAATATGCCTTGTGTCGTATATTCTTCGTCAGCATGAACTAAATCATATCCTTCGGCATAATCAAACAATCGTTCCCAATTCATCAAGGCGACAATATCATTGTCTGAATAAATAAATTCGTCCCAATCAGAAAACCATGCTAAAAAACGGTAGAGAAACCCCATAGGACAATCTGTCAATACACTTCTTAAATTGGCAATAAACACCTTGGCCTCTTCTGGAAAATCATCCACGGTCATAAATTCTACTTCATCTAAGATTTTTTTTGAATTGATAGGGGCTCCACCAAAGTGAATCAATCGAATAGGAAGTCTACAACCACTTTTTCGAATGGAAAAAATTAAATTTTCACAATACCACTGACTCTTTAAATTGGCCACTAAAACAATACCTTTTTTCATTCTATATATTTTATAATCCTAAATGCCATTTGTAATCCTTTTGCCACATCTTATGACGAACGGGTCCCGTATAATGACGAACAGCCATTTCACTTGGTTTATGCAAATAGGAGAAATCAAATTGATCTCCTGTGTCTAAAATAAAAGTTTTAGGTGTTAATGGCATAAATTTATTATCCTTTAGCAAAATATTAATTATAGTCTGTTCACTAAAATATTCATATTTTGATTCTAAAACTTTATAAAACTCAAGAGCGTTTTTATATTTCTCAAACTTTCTTATCACAAACATTAAACCCGCATTTACTTGCAATGATTGTTCTGTGTGAGTAGCTATATATCTGCTATCCAAACAACCCCATCCTACATCTGGCATAAACCATCCATTTTCTGCAGGCATTTCCTTAATCATCATTTCGAACTTATTTGCTTTTTCATAAAATAAAATATCCGAATCAATAAACAAGGTAGGACTATTAATTGGGTGATTCAAATAATAAAACAATCGTTTTCCAAATGCATGATTTAATGCATAATCTAAAATATAGGAATGATACGGTTTTAATTCCTCACAACATAATTCTTCAATTGAAGCCATTCCCCCCCATTTAATACTTTTGATTTCAACATATTCAAAATCGTTTGCTATTTGTTGTTTTTGTGCATCAGTATGTGACCCATCAGAATAAATGGTCCATTTTATTGGAATACCAACATGCTTAATAAATGATAGTATTGACAATAATTGCTCAGGAAAATCATTACAAGAAGAAAAACTTGCCACTTCCATTGCAATAGTCTTTTTTTGATTGACTTGTGCTAATAAATTTCTCAAATCATCTGTTACCTTCTTTGCAAATTTCTCACGATTCCTTTTGCCAATCGCTGTCGCCGTCTTTTTAGTAAGACCACTTTGTCCTGGTATCTTTCTCATGCTTTAAGGTTTTTAATAGAAATCGATTTAATCTTATATTCATTTAATTGTGAGTCTAATTTATTTACTAATGGTTTCCAAAATATTTTTTTTAACCAATCATCAAAAATATAATTAAATGGAATACAAAGTAATATGGCTAGACCTACAAAAAGATAAGATTCTCGAATACCTAGATGGTATAACAATAAATATAATGGTATATGTATCAAATACATTGGATAAGAAATAGTTCCTAAAAAATTAAATATAGTTTTGGTGTTTTTTGATAAACTTATTTTAGAAAACAAGATAATGAAAATGATTAATACTGAAATTAAAAACCAAACAAAAGAATACTTTTCAAATACTGTCTCTTTTAAAAAATTATAATAAATACCACAAGCACCTATTAAAACTAAAGGAATAATTCTCCAAAATTGTTTTCTAACGGCAATTAAAAAACCTAAAATAAATGGCCAAGCATACATTAAATGTTGTACTCCATATAAAGATATTGAATATAAATGTGCATGATAAAAATAAAAAAATAATGAAATCACTACAATCAAATAAAGATAACGCAATCGAATTGCAAAAAATAAAGGAAGTAAAAGGTATAAAAAAACTTCTACACTTAAAGACCAAACAGGTACGTTATACATTATGTTTAAAGAAAAGATACCTTGTAATAGTAAAAAATTTGCAATACTTGTTGCATTTCCCGCTGCTACAAAATGCATGTTATTTACTGGATATGGTGACCCTAAATAGTATTGTAAAAAAACTGTACCTAAAACAGCCATAAAATACAAGGGATAAATTCGTAAAAAGCGACGTTTAAAAAACCCAATTTTATTTTTATCAAATGAATAACCTACAGAAATACCAGAAACCATAAGAAAAACCATCACCGCAGTTTTACCTCCAAAATTACTTAAATTGTTAAATATATCACCCTCATGTGCAAAATTACTTAAATGCCCAATAGAAACCATCACTACCAATGCTAAGCAAAAACGAGTTATAGCCAAAAGTGCCCAAGTACTTTCAGTAAAAGTAGGAACTTTATAAAAAATATTTTTCATGTTTTATAGTTTAATAATTGACAAGCAGGTAAAAGCAAAAAAATAGCATGCGTTTTTTAAACTTTTTTTAATTTTCAATGCATTCAAACTATTCTCAACTCCCTTATTTAAATCATTATGTCTTATTAACCTAGCATATGATAAGTACGCATCAGACAATTGATTAATTCTAATTTTTAATGGAATAGCATCCCAGTCAAAATGTTTTTCATAAATATACAGAGAACCCAATGCCATTTTAGAATCATTATTTGAAGCTGCTGACACATTAGAATGTTTTCTATATAGAGCAGTATGTTGATTTGAAAATTTAAATCTATAATTCATTTTTGCTAATCTGATAAATAAGTCTTTATCTTCTGCATGCTGAAGATTTTGCACCATGCCTCCAACCCTATTCCAAGAATTTGTATCTAACAAAACAGTACAAGGATTGATCCCAATTTGATGGGTAAACAAGGAAACGTTAAAATTGTTCAACATGTCCTCACTGATTTCTTGTTTAAATATAATAGTTTCTACAGTATCTAAAAAAACCAAACAGCCCGCATAAACCAAGTTTAATTGGGGATCTTTGTCCACTTCATTCATCAAAGTTTCTAAATGATTGGGCAACCACACATCATCACTATCGAGCAATGCCAACCACGTTCCAGAGGCATTTGCCACCGCAACATTACGAGAAACACTTACACCTGAGTTTTTCGCATTGGTAATCAATTTTACAGAATTGGAAATACCTTTTGAAAATTCATTTACAATTTCGATGGTATTATCTGTAGAGCAATCATTGACCAAAACAATTTCCCAATTGGTATAGGTTTGTCTTTTAACGGACTCCAGAGTTTCAAGTAAAAATTTACTTGCATTATAGGCGGGAATTATAATACTAATTAGTGGATTTGTCATTGACTACTTATTTAAAATTAATTTATAAAAACTAAAACTATAATTAACAGTTAAAGAAATACACTGGTACAAAATACTATAATACAAAATACCCTGTAGTGTAGACAAATCCCAAATAAAAAAGGCAGCCGTTACCGTACCCAAATTCATGACAATAACCAATATGGGGTTTAAAAAATGCCCTCTGCTTCCAATCAACTGTCCGGTCATAGAAGTGATAAGCCCAATACAATTGGCTAATAAGATTAAAAACAATTCGGTAGACAAACCACTATAAGAAGCCCCCAACACCCATAACATTTGTGTTGGAAAAAGAAAGACAATGAACATTACAAAACCCGTAAATAAAAAGAGTAGTATTTGAAAAACGATAAAAGCTTTTACTATTTTAGATTTATTATCTTCTAATCTTGAAAATCGAGGAACAAATAAGGTAGATAATAAACTGGTAAAAAGCCCAATTAGTATAGAAAATCGGCCCAAGGCTCCTATACTCGCTAATTCGTTGGCATTCCCAAAAACCGATAAAATCCAGATCACAATTTGACCTGAAAAGGCAAAGAAAATAATATTGGGGAGTATTCGAGCAACCACTCGCAAAATTTCTTTCCGAACTACGGGGTCTGGTTTTTGATTAGTATCAACAAACTTCGCATTTATTTTTTTTAATTTATGATTCCCATAAATTCTGGGGATTCCCGAGGCTAACAAAATGACAAAAGTAAAAGGAAAAATAAATACAGTTAATACTGTTAGTACTAATCGTCCAACGTTAACAGTTATTTGATTTTTTTGCAAACTAGCGATGTCCTGATGCAATTTGGGTGTAATTTCTAGTAAAGAATCAGACAAATCCGCATAAAAAGCAGGAATTAAAGAAAGTACAATCAAAACCGCTGTCAACCAACTGGCCTTATTAATAAGTAATAAATAAATTATAATGGGTACAACTACAATTAAAGTGACAACAGCAAACTTTTTTCTAAGGTCCAATCCTGTGGCTAATACCGACCCTAATTTTTGAGGATCCTGCCAAACCTTACCACTCATGGCTAATACTCCGTTTGAGACCCCACCATCGGTCAAAACAATCAAAGTACCCACCATCGTATTGGCTAAGGTATACCATGCATATTCCTGAACAGGCAACATTCGTACAATCAAAATCCCAGTTACAAATCCGATTCCCTTTAGTAGAATTTCTGTACTACCTACTAAAGATACTAACTTTAGAATATTAATACTTTTATCGTAATGCCGGTGTTGCTTTATTTTATTAAAAGACTTCTTCATTCTTTACTATTTGTTGATAACAATAAAACAACATAATCCTGATTTTTATTTATAATACTTTTTTACCCTTTCCCAATCCCCTTAACTTGAAAACCTATAACGGTTAATGCATCCGCATCTAAAATATTACGACCATCAAATACAAAGGCAGGTTTGTACATGTTTTGGTAAATAGTTTCCCAATCGTAAGTTTTAAATTCGTCCCACTCAGTCAATAGAGCTACTGCATGGGCCTGATCCAAAGCTTCCAAAGGCGTTTGGTAAACAAATAGTTGTTTGAGTTTGGCGGCTATTTTTTGCTCGCTTAGCCCATTCAATTCCCATAAATAAGTCATGTCGGCTTTTATTTTGGCCTCAGAAACCTTAGGGTCGTATACGTGTATTTGAGCACCATCTTCAATAAGGTGATCGGCTACATAAATGGCTGCCGACTCCCGGGTATCATTGGTGTCTTTTTTAAAAGCCCATCCCAAAAAAGCAATCTTTTTATCACTAACCGTATTAAACAGCGAACTGATGATATTTTTGGCAAAACGGTATTTCTGATAATCGTTCAGAATAACCACTTGCTCCCAATAATTGGCGACTTCGGGTAGGTTGAAAAAACGACACAAATACACCAAATTCAAAATATCTTTTTGAAAACAAGAACCTCCAAATCCTACTGATGCCTTAAGAAACTTAGGCCCTATACGACTATCGGTTCCAATGGCATTCGCCACCTCATCCACATTAGCTTCCGTGGCTTCACACAAAGCAGAAAGCGCATTGATCGAAGAGATTCGTTGCGCCAAGAAAGCGTTCGCAGTTAATTTTGACAATTCCGAGGACCAAACATTCGTAGTCAAAATCTGTTTCGGCGCTAACCAATGCGCATATACATCCACCAAAGCTTGAATCGCTTCTTTTCCTTTTGGCGTTTGTTTTCCCCCAATCAGTACTCGATCCGCATTTAATAAATCTTCGATCGCAGTTCCTTCAGCTAAAAATTCTGGATTGGATAAAACCTCAAAATGAACGCCATTCCCCGTACTGTCTAAAATAGTCTGTAACGTTTCTGCAGTACGAACGGGTAAAGTCGATTTCTCTACAATAATTTTGTCGTTTTTAGCAATACGCGCGATTTGTCTAGCGCATAATTCCACAAATTTCAAATCAGCAGCCATCCCCTTTCCTTCACCATAAGTTTTGGTTGGGGTATTGACCGCAATAAATATCATATCCGCTGCATCAATTGCAGCATCAACATCGGTAGAGAAAAAAAGATTCCGACCACGTGCTTCCCCTACTACCTCTGCCAATCTAGGTTCGTATACGGGTAAATTATCTAAATTGACATCATTCCATGCGGCAATACGCGCTTCGTTTAAATCGACTACAGTCACTTTAATTTCAGGACATTTTAAGGCGATAACGGACATAGTTGGACCTCCAACATAACCAGCACCCAAACAACATATATTTTTTATTTTCATTTTATAATTTTATAATTGCTAACAATTAAATTTAATTAGTAGTTGCTAAACGCTTTTTTAAGCAATAGGCAAAAGACAAACTACTCGAAATAATTCAAAGTCGTATAACCTCCCTCTTTCAAATACTGGTCTTTTTTCATCAGTTTCAAATCCGATTGCATCATGTCTTTTACTAATGCTGCCAAGTCGTATTGGCATTCCCACCCTAGTTTTGTTTTTGCTTTGGTAGGATCCCCTATCAACAAATCCACTTCCGTAGGACGGAAATATTTAGGGTCAACCGCTAATATTTCTTTACCTATTTCTAGTTGGAATTTTGGGTTGTTACAAGCTTTAACAAATCCTTTTTCATCGATTCCATCGCCTTTAAACTCTAATTCGATTCCAACTTCAGCAAAACTCATACGAACAAATTCTCGAACAGGAGTAGTCGTTCCAGTTGCAATAACCCAATCTTCTGCTTCGTCGGCTTGTAAAATCATCCACATCATGCGAACATAATCTTTAGCATGTCCCCAATCACGTTTAGCATCTAAGTTTCCTAAGTAAAACTTATCTTGTAAACCTAAAGCAATTCGTGAAGTCGCTCTTGTAATTTTACGAGTTACAAAAGTTTCTCCTCGTATAGGGGATTCGTGATTGAACAAAATACCATTGCATGCATACATCCCATAAGCCTCTCTATAATTTACAGTAATCCAAAAAGCATACATCTTAGCTACTGCATAAGGCGAGCGTGGATAAAAAGGAGTAGTTTCAGATTGAGGTACTTCTTGTACTTTACCATACAACTCTGAAGTCGAAGCTTGGTATATTCTAGTTTTCTTTTCTAATCCTAATAAACGTACCGCATCCAGAATTCGTAAGGTTCCTAATCCATCCGCATTTCCAGTATACTCAGGAGTTTCAAATGACACAGCAACGTGACTCATAGCAGCCAAGTTATAAATCTCATCTGGTTGGATTTCCTGAATTAAGCGAGTCAAATTTGTGCTATCTGTCATATCGCCATAATGCAAAATGAAGTTCCTCTTTTCTACATGAGGATCTTGATACAAATGATCAATTCTATCTGTATTGAATAATGAAGAACGTCTTTTTAATCCGTGAACGATATACCCTTTTTTTAATAAAAATTCACTTAAGTACGCTCCGTCTTGTCCTGTTACTCCCGTAATGAACGCTATTTTTTGTAATGGTTTCATGATGTAATTATAAAGCACAAAGGCATTGTGTAGCAAAGTTGCAAAAACTATATATATAGTTCTAGAAATGATATTATGAAAAAATATTAGTAACTAATTTATTTGAAATTTTCAATGTTTTCTAAAAACCAATTGTAGGTTCTCTGAACTCAATCTTCTAGATTAAATTGGTGATTCCAACCGATAGCATACATCTTAGAAATATCCATTAATTTTAGAGGAGCACCGTCAGGTTTGGTATCATCCCAAAGGACAACCCTAGTCTGTCCCACAATCTTTTGAATTGGAAGAGCTAACTCCATTATTTGTTAAATCTAATTCTTTGTTATAAGCACCAATAAGATGGGTATAGCCTTTCGCGGTCAAGATTCTCCAAATGGCTCTTACTAACATGCCATTGTGACCTGCTATATGAATGAGGAAAGCTTTATTTATCAATGAGGAACTAATTTTTTAAAGTAAAGTGGGATCTAACAACTCTAGTTGCGGGTTAATTTGCGTTACCGCTTGCTCATTATTTTAAAAAAAGCTACTAATCCTGCACAAGTTGCACGCGGAATAACATTAACGACAACTGGAAACAGCCTTTTCAATTTTGACAGCGTCCTTCACCTTGTTGAAACGCAATAAAGCAGACTATTCTTAGGCATCAATAAATAATGTTTAAAGTTCTTTCGAATCGGCAGTAAACTACTTTTGACCCATCAGACGACCAAATTGAAACTAACTCTAATCCAATAAAACATGGTAAACGAATAAGTAAAGACAATTTTTTATTTAAAATTTTAATATGGGTACCCCATCAATAGTTACATAATAACTATCCAGTAGAGAAAAATTTTTCAACCCATTATTCTCTTTATTAATGTAAACGATTTAAATAGTATCGTCAAAAAACATCGATCCCTAAATCAGGATTAACCTCCAGTAAATAATGAAAACAGCCACAAATATAATAAAATAAAAAGCACAACTACATTGTATTTAATAATTAAATAGCCTTGAAAAGACCAAATTACTATAAAACACCAATTAAATCGTTTTTTTAAAAATTAAATTTACAGCTGTAATCCCTTGGCGACTTCCTATTCAAGCATCAGCAGTAAAGCACTAAGAGTCAAATCAGAACACCAAATAAAAAAAGTATAGAAAGCCCACTATAATAAAAAGAAACTTATAAACTAAAAACTACGAAATAGCATATAGTATACACAAGACCAAAATTGTAAAAAAAAGAGGCGGAACAATTAACCCAGTTTCAGGTAAATTACTACTCTCCGATGTTAAAAAAAGTACAACAAAAGTCTGAGAGGAAAATAGAGGCCGAAGTCCCTTTATTCAATAATTACACTTTTTTCAGTTACCTGAAAAAGACAGGAACCTAATATTCAATTCGCCCGGGTTATAGTTTACGTATTCTGGTTAAGAAGTCATGCTACCGTAAAAGACAAAGAAATTAATATCATCAAAAATGGCTTAATAGTAACGATACGGCAACAGGGTTTTCAGTAATACAGTACTAAATTGGACAATAAACAAAGTTAAACTCAGGCCCATTTTATGAGCAAAATGGGCCTGTCAAAGACATCACAAAAACACAGTACGCTTTAATAGTAGAATCTTTAGGATATGCGCTAAAAGTAAAACACATTTAAAAATAATTCGGGGATCTCAGCCAATAATAGCTAAATCCCTAAAATTCAACTCCCTATTTGCAGCTTATAAAATAAGAGTTTAAGTGGTGAAAGTAGGTGATGAAAAACAAAGAATTAATACTCCATTTTAAAAATGGCACTCATTTTGACCCCTAAAAATTTGGAGAACTAATCCAATTTTGAGAATTTCAAGTTCACCCCTCCTTTTTCAATTTGCGCATACGTTTTAACGCTCATCTCCATCTGAATCATTTCCTCTACTTTAAAGATTCCGCTTATTTTTTTTAACGGGTTCTTTGGACTCATTAAAAAAAATGGAAAAATCAAATTTAAAGATAAACTCAATAAAAGCCTCTACAAATTTTGGGTATTTCAATCAATTTTGAAGCACTCAAATCAACATCGCATTTTTCTATTTTACCATAACCATTGATACTCATTTTTAATTCAGATGCAACATACTCTCTGGTTAAATTTTTTAATTCTCTTATTTTTATTATATTTTGGTATACATTATATTTCATAAAAATAAACAATATAAAATTCATATTTAAAACCTCCTTCCTAATTACTTAAACTTGTAACAAAAGCTACCACCATAGCACAACAATTTGCTTTAGCGTTACTTAGTTATACACATTCTATTTTTTAAATTCACAATCGATATATTAGATATAAAACCCACTTAATGGCAAGTAAAACCCACAGCGCTCTTTGCATAGTACCATATTATATCAGTACTAAGACTAACCACACGGAAACAGAAAACTGCTTGTGTAGTCTTCCTGAGCGTCTCGAAGGACATTCCCACCCATAGGCGAATACCCTGAACGGCTAAAAGCAACTTTTTTTCATTGCGCTCTTTTTATTTTTTTTCAAAAATATAGTAAATTGCATAAGGTTTAAAATTTTAAAGAACAAATCGGTTCAAAAGGATTTTAAAATCCGATGAAATACATTTTTGACTAATAGCAGTGCGATCCAATAAAAAAAGGAATAGGTTTTCTAAACTAAACGACAAGGAACTCGAGGTATTAGGTGCCCTCAACAGACTAAAAGACCTCAAGAGGAAATCCATTTATGAAACCGAAGAATAAAAGGAGGTACACGAACGCATCCCCGTTGTGAACTCCAATCAGCCACAAAAACAGCTAGAAGCAAAAGCCAAAACCCGCCATTCAACGGCAGTTTCATTGTTAGCGCTAAGCACCCAACGAAACTCTTAGCTCTTGGGTCTAATTATTAAAGCATAAGCCTGAATATTTTTTTTACAAAAAAGGAATATAAAATAACGCACGTATAGTTAGAAGCACTCCTACCCCCCCTTTTAGGCGGCTGGGAGGGGGCAGGGAGGTGTTTTTTCTATGAAATTGTTCTTGTTCTCGATACAACCCCGCCCAAAATAGAAGTCGAAACTGACGAAAAACTATCATCACAAACTAATTAAAGCCAACGGGCTTTTAGAATCCATTACTTATACCAATATAGTTAATCAAATAAAAGCAAACGGAGTTACCAAAACACCTAACCGCTGCAAAGTGAAAATACTTACTGAATCTTATTCGTAAGATGTAGTTTGGCCCAACGAACAGATAGTTTTTAATAGAATTGCCTTTTTGTTTAAAAAAATTATTTAGAAGGATCTGATAAAAACAAAGGTTCCAATTAATTAAGCTTAATCGGAACCCCTGTTTATATTATTATTTATTTTAGAAAAATAAATGGTATTTAAACCTAAATAGTTCTATTTTTTTATTGAGTCACTAAAAGTTGTGGGTAAGGATTAGGAATTGCATCTATAAATACTGTAGGTACATCTATAGCTGTTCTTGATAAAAGTTTACTAAAAGTAGAGTTTGACAACAACTTACTATTTATGTACAGCGTATAAGGAGGAGATCCTACAGCATTACTAATAATCGCTTCTCCAGTTATTGTTGAATTGAATACGTGTACATTTGAAGTATTATAACTGTAAGAGCGCATAAAGTTTATGTTATCTAGAAAATTACAACCTTCTATGTCAGCGTATAAAGATTGAATAGTGGCTATAGCATTTGTGTTATCATAAAAATTACAACTAATTATATTTACATTACCACAATCAAAGGTATAATCTCCTGTGAAACGTGTAAAATCACAATTGGCAAAAATAGTAGATTCCGCAGACATCTTTACTGCCGTTTTTCCTCCATCATATTTACATTCTACCCAAGCATTCATATTGGATGTTCTATTCCCATGTAAATCCATTGATGTATCACAATCTATAAATTGACATTTATAAAAAACGTTTTTATCCATATAGGCACTTCCTAATATTTCTCCATTAGCTTGTTCTATATTAGACTCATTAAATATGCCTTTTGTACAATTTACAAAAGATAAATGCTCCCAAAAGTTATTATCTGTACCGTATATATTTTTAGTATGAATACCATTAACCTGATCTCTAAATACGACATATTTCATACTTTGATAAGCGGTCATTAAATTTGGATTCGTAGTGTACAAACCATCACTACCACCTTGTAAAGTTAAAAAACCTAAATTAATATTTCCGAAATTTCCAACAGTAACGGTCAATAAAGGGAAATCATCCGCCAATCCACAAATAACAGTCTTTCCTGTACCTTTTCCTACAATTCCGCTATGACCATCATTAGGTATATTCAAAGTTGAACTTATATAAAATACACCTTCCGGTAACTCTGCTACTCCATTAGTATTAATTAAATTTTGAATGTAACTTGTACTATCGGGCTTACCAATTCTTTCTTTTCTCCAGTTCACACCCAATGGGTCGGATAAAGCCTCAAAATTAGGTCTTGCCCAAGGTGTATACTTAGTACTTAAAATACTATTACTCAATTTTGAAATGATAGTAGGGTCAGTAATAGTTGAAGATTGCTCTACACCATTATATTCAAAATGCTGAGTATAGACTCTTTCAACTTCATCAGTGTAAAATGAACTTAAGTCTCCTGTAACTTTACCATCACCCCTAACGAAAGCATCATTTGAAAAACCAAAATTTAATTTGTTAGTCCTAGCTGATAACTTTGACGCTGTAGAAGCTCCTCCATCACCTCTCACAGACCAAACTTCACCAGCATCTATACTGGAGTACCCGTAACCACTATCATAATTTATTCCTCCTTGAACAGCTATGATTTTCAATCTATCTACCTTATTAAAATGTAATAATTCTCTTGTAACTCCTCCATAGGTTTCACAGTCTACACCTACAAATGTAGCTGACTCAAGATTGTCAATGTCCATTGTCTCAAAATTAGAACTCAGGAAATTTGAATGTATATTCACATTTCCATAACTAGGTGTTATCCTATTTCCCCTCATTATAAGAATATTAGCATTATAACCCATGTGTTTAATAATTCTATTATTTCTAAAATAACCTGATGCACTACAATCAAAATGTATATTTCCAATTACATCAAGGAAGATGTTATTTTCAAGCATTGCATTAGTAGCTGTTATTAGCGCATACTTTAGGGTCTTAAAAGTGCAATTAGTGATAGGACTTCCTGCCTGAAAATCTATAAATAATACACTATCCTGAGCAGGTTTTAAAGACTCTACATGTACATTAGTACTTCCTGCTGCAATTGTTATACTCGTTATGTTATTTGTAGTAGGGTGTCCGTATAAACTTTGATTACTATGCAGAACTACAGCTACGCCAGCATAATCTCCTTTTTCCAATCGTACAGCCCCATAAGTATCAAGCGCTTGTTGCAAATTAGCTTTTTGTGCTAATGGCAATAAATATGCCTTGAAATATTCAATCTCTTCTGGTTGATTTTTTACTCCTGTATATTCTTTTGTTGTTGTCAATGTTTGACTGTTACTATCTGCCGTTAAATTACCATCGGTATCACTGGCTTTTACAGTTAAACTATAAGTTGTTTCTGGAGTAAGTCCAGTTATGCTATAACTAGTGCTTTTACCAGAGGACTTTACCAGCAAACCAGTTTTGCTGTAAATCATATAATCAACTACAGACGACGCATTGGTCGAGGCTGTCCATGTCAAATATGCACTCGTGCTGGTAACGTTGCTTACGACTAAATTAGTTGGTGCTCCTGGCGGCTTTTTAACCTCCTCAAGAGCATACTGATAATTTTGTGAAAAAACCGCTGTCGAAAAGAGTAAAAAATAGTATGTTAATTTTTTCATTGTCCCGATATTATATAGGCGTTTTGTCCCGTTTTTCTAAGAAAACCAAACCTTACGTTTCCACTTGTGCTAGTAAACTTTGCACTTCCACTTGCATTATAATTTATTGTCACACCTGATGCCGCCTGTATTGTTAATACAGCACCATTATGTGCTTCTAGATTGATAGTATCTCCTATTCCCATAGTTCCAAATGCAGCCGTTAATGTTAAAGTAGCAGCCGTTGTACATTCTATCGTATTATTTACATCCGTACTAGTAATGTTTCTAGAAGAAGTAAATGGAATAATTGCAGCTTTAGAAATAGTGTTTGTAGCGCTACTACCCACTAATCTATCAGCCGTTTTTGCATGTAAAGCATAAGGCACACTCAATAGTTGGGTAATCCCAATAATATTATAATTAAGCCCACCTGCCACGTCTACTTGTGTTTCTATAAAATAAGGTCCTTTTTCCCAAGCTATGCCACTAAAAGTGCCTACAACAATTTTTCCCGTTCCTATTTCAAGAGAAACTAAACCATTATTATTTGTCTTAACCGAATGTGTTTCTTGGTAAACAATAGTTCCCGTTGCCGTACCTTGATGTACAATAATTTTAAGACTTATTTTTGAATTCGTTACCAAGCTATTGTCTTGTCCTCGAATAATTGCTTGATAACTCATTTTTTCTGGTGACTGTGCAAAAGCACTGAGCGTAACAGTCACAAATAATAATATAGTAAGTATAAATTTCATTATTTTAATTTTTTATTATTTTGAATGTTTTTATAATTTCATTATCACCATATACTTGAAGTATATATATAGAGGAACTAAGATAACTTAAATTAATCTGAGTTTCAGTTTGACTGATTGTATTTTGTTTTAAAATCCTACCTTGAATGTCATATAGCTGATAAGATCGCTGTACATATCCCAACTCAAGTCCTTCCATATTTATAGTAATAAAATCTGTTGTGGGATTCGGAAAAATGAATATTTCTATTTTAGGTTCAATACTATTCTCTGCTGTACTCAGAATATTATCCGGTAGGTCATGCTGTACGCCTTGGGCTACATTGTAAACTGATTGTCCAATGTAGGTATAGAATACTTGCCCGATTGAATAAGAAACTGAACCATAGCTACCACTTGCGTCGTCACCAGATGCAATTATGGTTCCCATAACATTCGTTGTGCTTTCTTGAGTATTTTGACTAACACCTTCAAAAGAAAAAAACATCATCATAATTACGATGAGGTTAATAAATTTTAATTTTAGATACTTCAAAGGTTATAGCGCTTTTAATTAATTCTAGTTATTCACCCCGCTAAAATATATAAACAAAAAAATAAAATCGACATAATAGCACTTTTTTCCGATAAAAAGCATAACATATATATTATTAATAGCTATATACTTACAATAATGCTCATTAGTAAAAAAATAGATGTGTCAAGTAAATCCTACAATTAAAAGCATATCGTAAAATATTACTTAGACAAAAAACAACACATTTGAAAAATCAATTGTTAATAAAAAACAGATAATATTAATTACCCAAAATAACGATGATTTATTTAATTTAGTATTATACTAAACACTTCATATTTAATTTTTAATATACCTATGATTATTATTTATATTTCAAAATCATTAGGGCTATAAACAAAACATTAAATAATTATTTCACTGGTTTTAAACCACTTTAAATAAAAAAACAAAGAAAAATAAAATTACCCATTTAGATATTACACCAATTTTTTTAGAAACATTAGGTGACATTTCACATTTACAATCACTTAAAATAATAATAGTTGGAGGAGAAGTATGTTCTTTAAAATTAGCCAAAAGACTGGGGAGCGTTTTTGAATTTTATAACCATTATAATCCAACAGAAAATACGATCACATCAACTACTTTTAAATATTCTGCTGAAATTAAAACCTCAAATTCTCTTTCTATAGGAAAACCAATCAGTAATACAGGTGCTTATCTTTTATCAGACTCTTTACAATTAAAACCTATAGGTGAAATAGGCTAGTTATGCCTTTCAGGAATTTATTGATAATCCTTATGTAGAAAACAGTAAACTATTTCTAACAGGAGATTTTGCAAGATGGCTTCCTAACGGTGATATTGAATATATTGGACGACAAAACGATCAGGTAAAGATTCGTGGTTACCGTATTGAACTAGGCGAGATTGAACAAACTCTTGAAAATATTGATAATATTAAAACTGCATTTGTATTAGGTCATAATGACATGCTTATTGCTTATATATTATTAGAAAATTATGAAGAGGTAGGTAATACTAAAATAAAAGAATGGAAAAACTATTTAGCTAGTTGGTTACCCGAATATTTTATACCGCATAATTTTAATATAGTAAAAGAACTTCCAATTACCCCTAATGCCAAATTAGATCGAAATGCACTCTTAAAAATAAGTAATTCCAAGCCTATTTAAAATGGTATGATTACCAAACCTAGAAATTACAATAAAAAATTAGTAGCTACAATTTGGCAAGAAGCCCTCTCAATCGATTCAATAGATATTACTAGTAACTTTTTTAAAATGGGGGGCCACTCCATCATGGCTGTAAAAATAATGATTAGAATAGAAAAAGAAACAACTAAAAAGATACCTTTATCAGCATTGTTTCAAAATGCAACTGTTGAAAAATTCGCCAAATTACTACATGCAGATATCGAAATTGACTCAGATTGTTTAGTTCCTTTAAAACCAAACGGAAGCAAAGCACCTCTCTTTATTATTCATGGAGCAGGCCTTAATGTACTAAACTTTATTGATTTGAGTAAGCATTTTGACGAAGACCAACCTATTTATGGTCTTCAAGGTACCGCAAAAAAGTATGACGACTGGTATGAATCAATTGAAGCAATGGCTGGACATTATATAGAATCAATAGTAAAAATTTATCCCGAAGGGCCTTATGCTTTGGCTGGATTTTCTTTTGGTGGTGTAGTTGCTTTTGAAATGACCCGTCAATTAAAAGAACAAGGGAGAAAAGTCATATTGACAGCTTTACTCGATACTTATGTTGATACTTCTTATTACTATAAAACATATAGACAAAAGAAACTTGTTCAATACTGTAACCTTACTCGTAGAAGGTTAGATTTTTTAAAAGAAATAGTAACGAGTTGGAAGTCATTAAAGCTGCGTACTAATGGAAAAAAAGAGTATTTGTTAAAAAAATATTTTGGACAAGACAACACAATGACTGAAATGGAAACTTTAGCTCTTGAACAATTTACAGAAGCGAATCATATGGTTAACATAATCGTTGATCGTTATCATCTTAAACCTCAAAACTTTGTCATAGATTTATTTAGATCAAAAGATGACATGGAATATAAGTTAGACCCTCAATATATGGGATGGAAAAAAGCGACATTACAAGATATCATAATCCATAATATTTCTGGAAATCATTTAGATATTGTTGCGCCACCACATGATAAGGTTTTAGCGGGATTACTTCAGGATATTTTAAATAAAAAGCATAAGATTAGTTAATCGTAATTATTACTAATACAAAATTTAAAGAATTAAAATTTAACTAAATAATATTTTTTCAACACGAATAATATAAAAAGTAAGAGTTAATCTATCTACAAATACCTAATTTAAAAAAACCTATAAAAAACAACCGTTTTTAGTAAAATATAAATTTTATACTATTTCGTTCTTAACCAAAATTAAAGTTGACTTATTTTAATTATGCTAAAGTTTTTGATAACTATAAATAATTAACTTACTTTTATGATTCCCAAATCAATATTAAATATAAATCCTACTAAAAATGGAAGGTCAAGCGCATAAGTACAAAAAAACGCAATTCGATCCGCTTTCTACTGAGATTGAAAGTGTCATTCATACGACCAATACACAGTTAGAGATATGGACGGATTGTTTAATTGGAAGCAGTGATGCAAATAAGGCCTATAACCTATCTTATACTATTTCATTCAAAGGAGAATTAATCTTTGCAGCATTGCAGCATGCCGTAAACACTTTAGTTCATCGTCATGAAAGTTTGAGAGCTTCTTTTAGTTCAGATGGGGCTTATATGAATATCTATAAGGACCGTACCATTAAAATATCCCATAATGACGTTTCTCCACTTGCATCAAATCAAAAAGAAAAGGCCTTAGAAATTATAATTAATGAAGAAGTTAATGCCCTTTTTGATCTTGTCAAAGGTCCTTTATTTAAAGTTAAATTAATTAAATTTGATGATTTAGAAAATAAAGTAATACTAACTCACCATCATATTATTGGAGACGGTTTAAGTATTAATATAATGCTTGAAGAACTTAGTATCCTTTATTCAGCATCTATTAAAAATACGGTACCAAAACTAAAAACCCAAGAGCGCTTTAGTGACTATGTTACAAAAGTAAATTCGTTGAAACAAAACGATGAACTGAAAGAAATCGAAGATTTTTGGCTTGCGATTTATAATGAATCTGTTCCAGTTGTTGAATTACCGATAGATTATACTAGACCTCCTTTACGAACTTATAATAGCGAACGTCTTGATTATACTATTGATGCCAAACTCATAAATTCACTTAAACATCTGGGGAGCAATGCAGGTTGCAGTTTAGTAACAACTTTGCTTGCAGCATACGAGGTGTTTTTATACCAACTTACAGGTCAAGATAATTTAGTCGTAGGAGTTCCAATTTCAGGAAATACTCAATACGACATGAAGCATTTGATTGGTAATTGTTCAAACCTTCTACCTATACGAAGTAAAATAGACCCAAATAACAGCTTCTTAGAATACTTAAAACAAAGAAATCCAGAGGTTTTACAAGCAAAAATACATCATCAAATTAGTTTTGGACATCTTCTTACTAAGTTGACACTTGCTAGAGACCCTTCTAGGGTACCCATGGTTCCCCTTACATTAACCGTTGATTTAAATCGGGATATCGAAAGTGATTTTTCATTTATTGGACTCACTTATGATTTTAAAATTAACCCCCGAAAATACTCTTCCTTTGAACTGCATCTTCATGCTTGCATGTCAAAAAATGTTCCCACTTTTCAATGTTCTTATAACTCTTCCCTTTTTAAAGAAGAAACTATCCATAAAATGATGGTTTCATTTGAAGACATTATAAATAAATTAATAGTAGAGCAAAACAGACCATTAATTGATCTTTTAAAACGTGATTATTTAGCAGACTACACAACTCTTAATGATACAGAAACTCCATACCCTAATGTTTCATTATCAGAATTACTAAATGAACGAGGAGAAGTTTCATCAAATAATATCGCTCTTGAATATAAAAACACTAAAATAACATATCGTGATTTACACATTAAAGTAAATCAATTTGCGCATTTTTTAGAAGCAGAAGGTGTTAAATCAGGTGATTACATAGCTGTTTCGTTTCCACGAAGCCCAGAGTTAGTATATGCTATTTTAGCAATTATCCAGTGTGGTGCTGCATACCTTCCCCTCGACCACGAGTACCCAAGTAAACGTGTAGAATACATGATGGAAGACTCCCAAGCTACATTTTTATTAACGAGTAGCGCTTTAGCTTTAACATTACCAAAATGTTCCAATACAATTTTGATAGATGACGCGATTCAGTCATTAGATCAATATCCATCTACAAAACTAGATAGGTATGTCGATCCAGAAAATGTACTGTACCTTTTGTACACATCTGGTTCTACCGGAAAACCAAAAGGAGCTAAAATAACCAATAAAAATATAGTTAATTTACTTTGCTCTTTAGAAAGTGAGCCTGGCATAAAAGAAACAGATAGAGTTCCCTTTATCTCTACCATTTCGTTTGATATTGCTAGTTTTGAATTGTTTTTTCCTTTATACAAGGGAGCCGTATTAGTATTACCTGACCATGAAACATCAAGTGACGGTAGACTATTTTATGAAATGCTAGACAAAGAAAAAATATCCTTAATTGTAGCTACACCTACTACGTACCAAATGCTTTTGGACTCTGGATGGTCAAAAAAACTGCCTATAAAAATATGGTGTTGTGGGGAACCGCTACCTGCTAAATTGGCTAAGGAATTAATACAAAAAAGTGAGGAACTATGGACCTTGTATGGGCCGACTGAAGTAACCATTTTTTCTTCTTGTAAACATATAAAGAGCGAAGAAACAATAATTTCTGTTGGAGCTCCCATTGCTAACATGCAATATTATATCGTTGATGATAAAATGAACCTGCTACCACCTAATGCGATTGGTGAAATTGCCATTGGAGGTGATGGAGTTGGGAAAGGATATTTGGGAAAACCAGAATTAACTGCCGCAAAATATATTCCTAATAAATTTTCTGATAAAAAAGATGCTATCATGTATCTGTCTGGTGATATAGGGAAGTTACTTAAAAGCAATGAAGTAATGTGCTTAGGGCGTATTGATCATCAAGTTAAAGTAAGAGGCCATCGAATTGAAATTGGTGAAATAGAACATGCTTTGACATCAATAGAAGGAGTAAAATCAGCAATTGTATTAGCTAAAAATGATATTCTTGTTGCTTTTATTGTAGTCAATTATGAATTTCTGTCAGAACTTGATGAGATTAGATTATGGCGAAATGAATTGGCATCACAATTACCTACTTTTATGGTTCCGCATGTTTTTCATATCCTTGACACATTGCCACGAACACTGAACGATAAAGTAGATCGTACAGCTTTATTAGAATATAAATCCAATTCAGAAAGCGAAGAAAAATACACTGCTCCACGTACAAAAGAAGAAAATCTAGTCGCAGAAGTTTGGCAAGAAACTTTAAAAAAAGAGCGTATTGACATTTTTAGCAACTTTTTTGAAATTGGCGGACACTCTATCATGGCGGTAAACGTAATGGTAGCGATAGAGAAAAAAACAGGTATAAGAATTCCTCTTTCTGCATTATTTCAACACTCAACTATAGAGAAATTTGCAAAATTATTAAATGTCGAAAACGAAATTCTGGCAGATTATCTGGTACCACTTAAACCGAAAGGTAGTAAAACGCCTCTTTTTATCGTTCATGGGTCTGGACTTAATATTTTAAATTTTGCACATGTAATTCATCACTTTGATGAAGACCAACCAATCTATGGTTTTCAAGGGATAGGACCTAATGGTTATGAAAATTGGTTTGAATCCGTCGAAGCTATGGCGGCTACCTATATTAAATCAATTGTTAAAATAAATCCAAATGGTCCTTACGCAGTAGCTGGATTTTCATTTGGAGGTATCGTTGCTTTTGAAATAGCTCGTCAATTAAAGAAACAAGGTAAAACAGTAAGTTTAATTGCAGCATTAGATACCTATGTAGATTCATCGTATTATTATTCATCCTCTTTACAGAAAAAACTAGTACGATATTATGATCGCACCTACAGACGATTAGATTATTTAATTCAAATGTTCACATGCTGGAAGTCTTTAATATTACGTTTTAACTCGAAAAAAACACATCTACAAAAAAAATATTTAGGTCTAAAAGATAATATAACTGAACAAGAGGCTGTCGCACTTGAACACTTTATAGAAGCGGATCATATGGTTAATAAAATAGTTGATCGCTATCATCTTATTCCCCAGGATCTTGAAGTGGAATTATTTCGAGCAAAAGATGATCAGAACTACAAATTAGACCCAACTCACTTAGGATGGGAAAAAGCAGCTTTAAACGGAGTTAACATTCATAATATCACTGGCAATCATCTTAATATTGTAGCCCCTCCAAATGATAAAGTTTTAGCGAGAATGCTTCAAGAACTATTAGATAACAAACATGCAAAAATCTAATTTGTGCTTTAAAACTATTAATAAGCATTTATTGCAATATTAAAAAGACTTATTAAATTTTATTTAAGCTCATTTGAGCTGTATATAACAAAAACATTATGATATTAAGAAATCATGAATAACTCATTATATGACCTAAAGGATCCATTAGCAAGGCTAATAGGAACTGATTATTTAGCTGATTACAGTATTCTAAATAATACTGATATTCAATATCCAGAGTTAACTTTGATTGAATTGCTACGAAAGCAAGCAGAGCTGACTCCTGGCAATATTGCTTTAGAATTTCATAATTCTAAAATTACTTATCTTGAGTTACATAAGAAGGCAAATCAATTAGCACATTATTTTAAAGATCAAGGTATTCAGTCCGGTGATTTTATTGCAGTATCATTTTCAAGGAGTCCAGAGCTGATTTATACTTTATTAGCTATTATGCAATGTGGCGCTGCCTACATTCCATTAGATCCTAATTATCCTAAAGAACGTTTAGAATTTATGCTTACTGATTCTGGGGCTAAAATTTTATTAACCCATAAATCGCTATATCAATCTTTACCTTCATGGCCAAATACTCTATTTATAGAAGAGGCCATGAACACATTAGACCATTATCCTACAGTGTCAATTGACTTTACTATTTCTACAGATGATTTGGTATACATACTATATACCTCAGGATCAACCGGTAACCCAAAAGGAGTTCCTATTACGAATAAAAATTTAGTGAACTTTCTTTGTAGTATGGCATTGGAACCTAGTATTAACGAAAGTGACAGAGTACTCGCCATCACTACAATCTCCTTTGATATTGCGGGCTGCGAATTGTATTTACCGCTTTCTAAAGGAGCAACATTAATACTATGTGAAAATGAAACTGCTAAAGACGGAAGGCTCTTGTTGGAATTAATAGAGCAAGAAAACATTAGTTTTTTACAAGCTACACCTACAACTTGGTCCATGCTTTTAAATTCTGGCTGGTCTAAATCATTACCAATTAAGGCGCTATGTGGCGGTGAGGCAATGCCCACAGATCTTGCAAAAGAACTTTTAACGAAATGTGATACACTTTGGAATGTCTATGGACCTACAGAAACTACAATATACTCAACTGTTAAACAAATAAAAACTGACGATGAAATAATTACCATTGGTACTCCTATCGCAAACACACAACTTTATTTAATTGATGATCAAAATGAACTTGTCGCACCTGGAGGTATTGGTGAAATTGCCATTGGTGGTGATGGGGTTGCAATAGGGTATTGGAATAGACCTGAGCTTACCGCTGAAAAATTCATTGACAACAAATTTTCTAATAGTAAAAATGATATCTTATATCGTACCGGTGACTTAGGGAAACTCCTTCCCAATAATGAACTACAATGTTTAGGCCGTATAGACCAACAAGTTAAAATAAGAGGCCACCGTATTGAACCTGGTGAGGTTGAGCAATCACTACTTTTACTTGATGGTGTGAAAAATGTTGTTGTCCTAGCTGATGAAAATTTCCTTATAGCTCATATTATACCTGTTTCTAGCGTAGAAAGTGCAAAATTGCAAATACCTTTATGGCAAGAAGAATTGGCAAAAAAATTACCAGTACACTTACTCCCTCATGATTTTAATATTCTGGAGGAAATGCCAACCACTCCTAACGGGAAGATAGATCGCAAAGCATTATCACAATATAAAATAAATACACAAACCCAATTTACTGCACCTCGAACAGAAGATGAAAAGATAGTGGCTGATATTTGGAAAGAAAGTTTAAATTTACAAATTATCGATATTTTTAGTAATTTTTTCGAAATTGGCGGACATTCCATCAAGGCAGTAAAAGTTATGTTTGAAATAGAAAAACATACTGGCAAAAGAATTCCTCTATCTGCATTATTTCAACATTCAACAATTGAAAAATTCGCTAGACTATTACAGGATAGCGAAATTAATTCAGATTGCTTAGTTGCAATAAAACCTAACGGAAATAAAGTACCACTTTTCATTGTTCATGGAGCAGGATTAAATGTTTTAAATTTTTATAATTTAGGTAAACATTTTGATGAAGACCAACCTATTTATGGACTTCAGGGTAATTCTAAGCCATATGATAAATGGTATGAATCAATTGAAGATATGGCATCTCATTACATAGATGCTATTATAAAAATAAATCCAAAAGGTCCTTATGCTTTAGCTGGTTTTTCATTTGGTGGGATTGTTGCTTTTGAAATGACCCGCCAATTAAGGGAGAGAAGTAAAACAGTGAGTACTATTGCATTATTAGACACTTATGTAGATTCATCTTATTACTATGGATCTCATAGGCAAAAAAAATTAGTGAAATATTATGACTTTACTTATAAGAGGTTGGATTATTTAAAGGAAATGCTGACTAGCTGGACGTCTCTTAAATTGCGCATTAGATCGAAAAAAGAGTATATACAAAAAAAATATTTTGGCATGCCTGATATTATGACTGATCAAGAAGCGTTAGCACTTGAGCAATTTATAGCTGCTAATCATATGGTTACGAAAATCGTTGATCGTTACCACCTTAAACCACAAAACATTAAAGTAGATTTATTTCGATCAAAAGATGATACGAAATATAAAAGAGATCCTATGTATTTAGGGTGGAAAAAAGCAGCACTAAAAGGTGTTACAATTCATGATATCTCAGGTAATCATTTAGACATTGTAGCACCACCAAATGACAAAGTTTTAGCTAAAATAATTCAGGATCTTTTAGATAAAAACCATGCAGAAATCTAACGTTTTTATTTCTTTTTCAAATATAATGGCGGCTCCATTAAGTCCTAATAAAAATCATTCATTGAGTTCTAATGATTTGATTATTTATAGCATTTACTTACCCCATTTTATCGAATTAAAATCTGACTTAGTTAAGTTTCTTAATTCCAAAGAAGTAGAAAGAGCCGAACGATTTCACAAAGAAATAGACAGAAACCGATTCATTATTTATAGGTCAATTTTAAAATTTGTTTTATCAGCTCACACTCAATTGGATGTAAAAAGTACGCACTTTGATTACACCGTCAATAAAAAACCCTATTTAGCCACTCACCCTTGGTTACATTTCAATATTTCGCATTCTGAAGATTATGCCGTTATTGCAATTTCACGTAAAAAAGTTGGAATCGATATTGAATATATGTCTAAAGATTTTGACTTTGCAAACGTAGTTCCAGATGTTTTTGAGGATAAGGAAATTTCGATAATTCAAAATGCTATTAATAAAAAATCTGCCTTTTACACATTATGGACAAGAAAAGAAGCTTTTGTGAAGGGGTTGGGAAAAGGTATCGATGAAGATTTTAAATACATTCCATGTTTAGATGGAAACCATATTATAGATTCTAACCTATTAAAAAATACTGAAAACTGGCAGCTTTACAGTTTTGATCTTGCAGAGCATTATTTGGGTACAGTCGCTTATAATAGCTTGTCCACAATTTCTGAAAATTTAGTAGTATATACTATCCCAAATACCATGAAAGATTTACTGGAAATGACTCGAATAAGAAATAATATCGCAGATTAACGATTGAAATTCAATTCATTAAAACTATAACCGATAAATTATTTGATATACTCGAATCTACTTTTTATTTATACAACCAAAGCGTAGTTATCATATAACCACTAATTCAAATCATCGTTTTAGAAAGCATCAAAATTACATTCTTAGTTTAAAAATAAATGATCCTAATCAGTTTAGGTTTTAGAAACAACAGACTACACTATATTGTAGCGAATATTCTAGGACTAAATGAAACCATGACCCAAACCCAGTTGTTTGTACTGCTCGAATTCCCCCCTTTTATTCTTTCTAATGTTGTTGAACCAAATATTTAAGAATATCCTGCCGAAGCTGTAATGCCTTTTTGTAGAGCAGAACTTGTAGTGAAATATAGTTCTGTTCCTAAACAGCTATCCATTTTTTCATTGGAGACATCCAAAACTGTATTTGGAGCTGAGAATAAATAATGAAAGCATAAGTAGCCCTAAAAGTTACAATAATGAGGAAACTTTGATAATTTAAAAGCGTTAACAAATAACTTAAAAAAATAACACCTCCCTATTGAAGTCAAACTGATAAAAAACACAATTTATAATTGGCACTATTTTCCTCAGAATTAAAGAGGAGAATAGTTCAAAATTGCAATGGTACCGAAATAACTTAAATAGCGCTATTTCAAAACAGCAAACTAGAAAAGAGCAAATTGTGTCAAAAAAGAAGTGTGTTTTTAGAACACCTCAAATAGCTTAAACGTACTATTTTTAAGTTCAAAACAGAAAACTAAAAAATAGTTACCTTAAAACCACATCCTTTACCACATCGCGACGCAGTTCTTCATTGATCATTTTTACAATTTTACTTCTTCCGTGGCTTAATTCTTCACGAAGTACTGACGAACTTAACTCAACATACAACGTACTTCCTTTCAATACCACATTTTTAGTATAACTGTTAACCCCGTTTCCCATCAGGTTTTTCCAAGCGTCCTTAACGTCAATCTGGTCCATTCCTGGTTGCAGTTTATTCACTTGGATAATTTGCTTTAAAACATCCCCTACTGTACTTTGATTATTTAGTCTTTTCGCCATCGCCTGTCAAATTTATTGGTCCCGTTTTCTTATAATGATATTCCTTCTTCTCTTCATTTCGAACCACTAACTCGGTATCCGATATAGTGATTAACTCTTCACTCCATTTTGCATATGGAGTGGAATAATCCAAGAACACTTTATCATCCTTAAATCGTACCCCAACATTCTCATACGTGTCATTAACTAAAAAACTACCATCTAATTGTGGCATTACTTTCTTTCGGGTTCCCTTATTGTTCTTGGAAATATCAAAATAATCATAACTTTCATTCATTTTATAATCCTTGTCTTTCCCTTCATCAAAGACCACTTTTTCTATTTCCCAATACCCATTTATCTTGGCAATATCAGCAGGTTCAATCTTTTGCTGACAACCCACAAAAAACAATGACAGCACTAAAATTCTAAAGGTATTTTTCATATCAATTATATGTTTTATTTGAAGCTTTTTCCCGCTTTCCGCTATAATCTTTTCATTTTTAAAAGAAAAATAAAAAGGATTTCCGCTTCAATCAGGGCTAGGTATTTTGAATAAATAAGTTTGTTCTTTTTATGCCACAAAGTTAACCTTATAAAATTCAAAGAAAACAAAAATAGCAAAACACATTAAATTATTTTGTTTATTTTTTATCAAAGAGGTTAGTGAAATAAAGATCCCATAGAACGAACTCATTTTAGATTTTAGGCCTAAGATAAAAATAAACACAAAACCTTACTGCTCACCGCTAGTAAAAAAATGCAATTCCGTTTACTTTTTCGATAACAAAAGCCAAACTTTTGTTTTAGGCAACGTCTTCTAAACAAATATCAAAAAACAAAATAACATTCATCTTGTAAAATCGATAAGCTGAAAAATGACTCTCAATATCTGCCCTAAATCTAGTATGATTATTTAAATAAAAAGTCTCACACTGCACATCATCACACTCTCTAATCATTTCTAATTTATTAACGAATTCGACTAAACTATCACTGTAGGATTCGTTTATATCTTTAACGTTAGTTAAGTCAGTGATCAAATTTCCCTTCTTTTGCTGATTCGAATTCAAAACTCTAAAAATGGAGGAATGTAACATCCTTTAAAAAAAAAGAATCTCTACTCTAACAATAGAAAGGTCTTCTTTCCACCGCTCAATATCTCTGTCCATGAACTTCATTTGAATGTCGTCAATTGTCTCGTGCTTATAAATTAAATCTTTCATATTGTTTCAGTTCCTATAGTTCGACCTTGTTGCTTTACTCCAATAATTTTAATCGTATTCATTCCTGATGGAAACTGCCATACAATTTCATCTCCTGTTGCATAGCCAAAGAGAGCCAATGTCATAGGGGACAAAATAGATATCTTGTTTTGTTGAATATTGCTTTTTTCAGGAGTTACAATTTGATAGCTGCGTTCAACATTAAAAGAAGTTCTAATACATACAATAGAATTGTACCGTATTACATCTTCTGGCACCATTCTATCTTCTACAATTTTAGCCGTTTCCAGCTCTAATTTTAATTTTTTAATTGAGTCTCTGTATATTTTATCTTCATGGCTCCTTGAGTTTTCTATGTTTCCTTTTAGTAAATCATACTCACTCTTATCTATTATTATTTGACCGTATTTCATAATTTAGTTATAACGTATAAATTTTAAACCTTTATAGAAATGGGTAATAACTATAAAGGTTTTTAAAATCTAACAGAATTAATAAAAAGATTAAGGAAAAATACCTCTTTGAATATAAGCGGTTTCTATTCTTGTAATTGCTAAAATATAAGCTGCTGTTCTCCAGTCTATTTTACCTTCCTTAACAAGCCCTTCCACTTTATAAAACACCTCTGAAAGTTTTTTGTCAATCTTTTGCATCACCTCTTCAAGTTGCCAAAGTTCTCCATTCCTGTTTTGCAACCACTCAAAGTAGCTTCCTATTACACCTCCAGAATTACATAAAATATCAGGAATAATAGTAATTCCATTCTGCAGTAATATCTTTTCACCTTCGGTATCGATTGGTCCATTAGCACCCTCAGCGATAACATTCGCTTTAACTAAATAGGCATTATCCTCTGTAATTTGATTTCCTAATGCAGCAGGAATAAGAATGTCACATTGAAGCGCAAAAAATAATTCTGGATCAATTTCTTCTGCACCTGCGAATCCTTGAATAGATCCTTTTCTTGGTTTAGAATGCTCAAATAATTCCTCTACTGCGATTCCATTTTCATTGATGATAGTGGCGTGAGCATCTTGTACAGCGAGTAGAACAGCTCCTTCTTGTGTTAAAAAATGAGAAGTCCAATATCCTACATTACCAAAACCTTGAACAATAAACTTTTTACCTTCTAAACTTTCTCCTCGGCTTTTGTACAACAATTTAATTGTCAAATACACTCCGTAACCAGTAGAGCGGTTTCTTCCTTCTAAACCACCTGAACCAACTGGTTTCCCTGTTACGACATGCTGATTACGAGAGCGCTCTGATGATGACTTAGTAGACATGAAAGTATCAGCCATCCAAGCCATAGTTTGCTCGTTAGTATTGACATCTGGTGCCGGAATATCATGTTCAGGCCCTATGTTTTCTCCTAAAGCATACGTAAAACGGCGTGTAATTCGTTCTAATTCACCTATCGAATAATCACGAGGATCTATTTGGATTCCTCCTTTTGCACCACCATAAGGCAAGCCCGCTAGTGAAGTTTTCCAAGTCATCCACATCGCAAGTGCTTTGGCATCATCAACATTTACAGTTGGATGATAACGCAGTCCTCCCTTATATGGTCCCAATGCATTATTATGCTGGACACGATATCCTGTAAAAATCTGAACTGCACCATTATCCATTTTTACAGGAAAGTGAAGTATAATTTCATTATTTGTTATTGATAAAATTTTTCTAATGTTTGAATTTAAGTTAATAGAATCAGCTGTTTTATTAAACTGTTCCATTACGTTGTCAAGCATGCTTCTTTTTGTTGCTTCTTTTATAGCTATCATATTAATTTATTGATAATGTTCACAAAATATTTTGTTATTACGCTGCCAAGTACAATGCATATTCCTATCACAATTGATACACAATCCCACATTCACTTCTCCTTTAAAAACCGATTCTTCGTTTGCACCGACAGAAAAATCCAAGTCAATTATCACTTTATCTCTTTTGACTTTTCTTTTAATGGCTGCAGGAATAGAACTAATTCCTTGTTTCTCTAGAATGTTCATTTCATCTAATTTTAATGTTTGTTTAGTAAAAAACAGCAATTGTTTCCATGACAATAGACAAACTACATGCCAATGGGACATACGAGAACAGCACAAACAACAAAACCCTTGTAAACAAAGGGTTTATATAAAATGTAAAATATATTATGGTAAAAATCAGTGGGGAGAAATTCCCCGAAAGAGGAGAAATTCCTCGAGTAAATAGGAGATATTACTCAATTTTTTGACGTAGTGTTTTTCTATCAATTTGAAGAATTTCCGCAGCTCGGGTTTTATTGTTATCAACCGCCGCAAGTACTTTTAGAATATGAGCTTTCTCAATATCTTTTAATGTTCTAAGTTCTTCTTTTTCAAAAGGCATAGGATATTTTAAGTATTCAGGAATATCTGCTACTTCAATTTGATCACCACTCATGATAATCATTCTTTGAATAACGTTTTCTAATTCCCTAACGTTTCCTGGCCAAGAATGACGCATTAAAACCAAAATAGCCTTCTCTGCAATAGTAATTTTAGGTTTATTATACTCGGCACCGTATTTATTAAGAAAAGTTGTTATCAATAGCCTTATGTCGTTTTTACGATTACGGAGCGGAGGCGTTTCAATATTCACTACATTTAATCTATAATAAAGATCTTCACGAAAGCTGCCTTTACTAGACATTTCATATAAATCATTGTTAGTAGCAGCTATA
Organism: Flavobacterium sp. Arc3; assembly: GCF_041431375.1. Classification (NCBI taxonomy): domain Bacteria; kingdom Pseudomonadati; phylum Bacteroidota; class Flavobacteriia; order Flavobacteriales; family Flavobacteriaceae; genus Flavobacterium; species Flavobacterium sp. Arc3. The sequence goes on from NZ_JASMRI010000009.1 coordinate 55,394, forward strand.
ATTCTCAGCTCTATTTTTTGGGTTTTCTGAGAACCAATCATACTTACCTCCTTTTCTTGTAATACTCGTAACAATCTGGTTTGAACTGCTAACGGAGCTGTTCCTATTTCATCCAAAAATATAGTACCACCAGCTGCGGCTTGAAAAAAACCATCTCTGGTATCATTAGCACCAGTAAAAGCCCCTTTTACATATCCAAAAAGTTCCGATTCCATTAAATTCTCTGGTATAGCACCACAGTTTACGGCAATAAAAGGCTTAGAAGAAAAAGCGCCTTCATAATGAATCGCTCTGGCTACTAATTCCTTTCCTGTACCACTCTCCCCTTGAATCAATACGGTAGCTCTGTTATCTTTAACCCGTTGGATTAAATCTACTAATTGCACAATCTGTTGAGACTGCCCCACGATTCCTGCGTATTCATTTATTTTATTGGTAGAACTGATACTAATTTCCTCTGTACTCTTTTTAGTATCCCATTTTGAGTCAATTAAAGCTTGTACAGCCTTTTTTAACTCATCATTAGTAAAAGGTTTTGCTAAATAATCTAAAGCTCCTGATTTTACGGCTTCAACAGCACTATCTACTGAAGGAAATCCGGTAATAACGAGTTTTGGAATAGTAGGGAAATGTTCCTGAACATATTTTATCAGTTCAATTCCATTAATACCAGGCATTTGCAAATCAGTAATTAACAAATCTATAGTACTGAATTTTAATATCTCTATTGCCTCCACAACAGAAGAGGCTTTATAAGTATGAAAATTTTGAGCTTTCAAATTGCGATGAAGCAATTCCAGCATATCATAATTATCGTCAACAATTAGAATATTTTCTTTCTTTAATTTCATTACATCATCTTTAAGGGTAATCTTACCTGGAAAATAGTTCCTTGTGGTATATTATCAATAGAGAGAATATCCCCTTTATGACTTTTAACAATTCCATGTACTACACTAAGTCCCAAACCAGACCCTTCACCAATAGGTTTTGTAGTAAAAAAAGGTTCAAATATTTTAGACTTCAATGCTTTGTCTATACCAGGTCCAAGATCGGCAATTTCAATAACAAAATTCGCCTCTTCTGAATATACCTTTACTTTAATGACCGTATCTTTAGGAGCCGCATAAATAGCATTTATCAGAATGTTAAATAAAACTTGGGTAAGTTGAATGGGATCGAGCTGTGCTTCTAATTGCGCATCTTTAAAGTCAAACTCATATCTAATTTCGGCTTTTTTAAAATTTGGTCCCAATAGACTTAATGCTTCCGAAATGATAGGTATAACTTTAACAAACTTCATGTTTTGTGGCATTTCGCATGAAAAAAACATAAGCTTCTTAACCACTTCTCTAGAATAAATGGCAGCCTTAATAATCTTATCACTGTCTAGTTGCGATTGTTTATCTTTAGTTCGTTCTCGGATGAACTCAGCAAAACCAAGAATATTTCCTAGTGGCGTATTTAATTCGTGAGCGCTACCTGCAGTAATTTCTCCTAAAATAGAGAGACGATCTGCCCGTTCTACACTTCGTTTCAACAGTTCTTCTTTCCCTATATTTAATTGTCGCTCATAAAATACACTAATATCTGAAGAGACTTTATTAAGCAGCTTTTCTTCATCGTCTAAAAAGTTTTCTTTGGAAAACTGATTTGATGGATAATGCACTTTTACATATCCTTTACCTTCATTAAAAATGATTAAAGATGACTTTTGAAAAACAGTATTTTCGGGAATTACACTTGTGCAATAATAGTAATCCTCCAGCTGCAGTTCTACTATTGACTGCTCTGAAAATCGCCAAGCATTTTTTAAAATAGAACAAATCTTATCTAAAGTCTTCGAGATCGATTCTTCATGCTGAACAATCACTGACGAAACATCATATAAACAAGACAATTCTTTAATTCGCTCCTGAAGTATTTCTTCTGTAGATATAGTGGAATCCATAGTTCTCAAAGTGATAGATTATATAGAAAATCAGCTTAAACAAAAGCTGTGCTTACAACACTACTTTTAAGTCACTTTTTCCTGGCTTTAAAGAAACCAAAAATAAAAAATAATGCCCCTGCAATTAACAATACGTAATAAAGAACATCATTTTTGTCTCGAATTACATTTGACAAAACAAAGCAAATAACGCTGATTAAGTACAAAACGATCGGATGTATATTCTTAATGGAAGATAAATTCATAAAGATATTTTATTTAAAGAAAGAATCTACAAATTCATGTTTATTGAATACTTGCAAGTCTTCTATTCCTTCACCAACACCAATATATTTTACGGGAATTTTAAATTGATCTGAAATACCAATAACGACACCACCTTTTGCAGTACCATCTAATTTGGTTACAGCAAGAGATGTTACCTCAGTAGCCGCTGTAAACTGTTTCGCTTGCTCAAAAGCATTTTGACCAGTTGACCCATCCAAAACTAACAAAACGTCATGAGGAGCATCAGAAATAACTTTTTGCATCACACGTTTGACTTTTGTCAACTCATTCATCAGATTAATTTTATTGTGCAAGCGTCCTGCTGTATCGATAATTACGACATCAGCATCCTGAGCCACCGCAGATTGCAAGGTGTCAAATGCTACAGAAGCGGGATCAGACCCCATATTTTGTCTAACAATAGGAACTCCTACTCTGTCAGCCCAAATTTGTAATTGATCTATTGCAGCGGCACGAAACGTATCTCCTGCACCTAAAACTACTTTATAGCCTGCTTTTTTAAATTGGTACGCAAGTTTTCCTATGGTGGTTGTTTTACCAACACCATTTACACCCACTACCATTAAAACGTAAGGTTTTTTATCTTTTGGAATTACAAATTCTGTTGCTTCCCCAGTATTGGTTTCGGAAAGCAAACCTGAAATTTCTTCTTGAAGAATTTTATTGAGTTCATCAATACCAAGATATTTATCAGCCGCAACACGACTTTCAATACGAGTAATGATTTTAAGAGTGGTATCAACCCCTACATCGGAGGAAACAAGAATTTCCTCTAAATTATCCAACACAGCATCGTCAACTTTAGACTTTCCTGCAACAGCTTTACTTAACTTAGAAAAGAAAGTTGTTTTTGATTTTTCAAGACCTTTATCTAAAGTCTCTTTTTTTTCCGATGAAAATATTCTTTTGAAAAAACTCATTGTATTAACAGTGTTAGGAATGAAGCATTAGACACAATGAACTAACACTCTCTTCAGAACGGTAAAGATATAAAATAAAAAAGCTACTTCCGAATGAAAGTAGCTTTTCTATATAATGCTTTTATTAATTAATTCTTTTTCAAGAATTCATCAACTAGTTCAGGTGCCATTATAGATTCTACGAATGTATAAGCGCCAGTTTTTGGAGATTTCACCATTTTGATGGCTTTTGATAATCTCTTAGAAGATGTTTGTAACGATGCTACGGTTTTCTTTGCCATGATTCAAATGTTATTTAAATTTAAATATAATCTTCAAATGTTACCATTTCAGATTTTTATTAAAATCTCTAATTATTATTTAATTTCTTTGTGAACAGTTACACGTTTCAAAACTGGATTAAATTTCTTAATCTCTAATCTATCAGGTGTATTTTTTTTGTTCTTCGTTGTTATGTATCTTGAAGTTCCTGCCACACCACTTGTTTTGTGCTCAGTACATTCTAAAATTACCTGGATTCTATTACCTTTCTTTGCCATCTTGCTATTTTTTTTTTAGAATTTAAAGATTATTTAATAAATCCTTGTGCTTGAGCTTTTTTCAAAACTGCAGCAATTCCATTTTTATTAATTGTTTTTACCGTAGATGCTGCTACTCTAAGAGTAATCCATCTATCTTCTTCTGGAAGATAAAAACGCTTTTTCACTAAGTTAACAGAAAATTTTCTCTTAGTTTTATTCATAGCGTGAGAAACGTTATTTCCTACCATCGCTCTTTTACCTGTAAGGTCACAAACTCTTGACATTATGCTTATCTTTTATCGTTATTCAAAATCAGGGTGCAAAGAAAAGAAAAATAAACCTATAAACCAACAAATTTACAGCACATTTTTAAAAATTTCTTCCTTTAACATTTCTAAACTTTTAATCACCGCCCTATCTATCACTTTTTCACGGGGTTGGCCAAAATTATATTCTTTTACAATAACTGCATTCGGGGTGGCGATTGCTATAAAAATAGTTCCAATTTCGGCATTTTCATCCCCTTTTGATGGTCCTGCATTTCCGGTTGTCGCAATTGCATAATCCGTATTCATAATTTCTTTTACGCGCAAAGCCATCGCCGAAGCCACTTCTTTGCTTACTACAGAAAACTCTTTTATAACGCTCTCAGGAATCCCTAAAACGTCTATTTTAGCCTCCGTAGCATAAGAAACGACGCTACCCTTGAAATATGCAGAAGCGCCCGCTATCGAAGTTAACACCGCAGCAATTTTACCTCCAGTACAACTTTCAGCGGTAGCCACTGTTTTTTGTTGTTGCTTCAGCATTTTTCCTACTAAGAACTCGATCGTTTCCTCTTCTTCAAACCCAATAATTATATCGTTTATAATCGCATTTAAAGAGCTAATGTACTGTTCCAATGCGCTTTCTAAAAATTCTTTATTTGTACCTCTCGCTGAAAGACGCAAACGAACGCTTCCTGGACTTGGCAAATAAGCCAACTTCAAAAACGCTGGAAGATTGTTTTCCCAATCTTCAATCCGTTCTGAAACCATACTTTCCCCTTGCCCGTAAGTAAGAATTGTTTTATGTATGATATAGGGACGACTGTACTCTCGTACTACTTTTGGTATAATTTCGCTTTCAACCAAATACTTCATTTCGTAAGGCACTCCCGGTAGCGAAATAAAAACAGTACCCTCTTTTTTCATCCACATTCCCGGAGCCGTTCCTACTGCATTGTGGAGTACCGTACATTTTGAAGGAACAAGCGCTTGGTCCTTATTGATTTGTGTAATCGTTCGTTTATAAAAGCCTTCTATCAGCTCGGTAACATGCACCAAAACAGTTTGATTCACGACCAATTCATCTTCGAAATAATCACAAAAGGTCTTTTTAGTAACATCATCTTTTGTAGGTCCAAGACCACCAGTGATAATAACTAAATCTACCGTATTTTGAAGTTTCTCAAACGTATCCAAAATATGCTGTTTATCGTCACTAATCGATATCATTTCGTTGATTTCGACGCCAATTTTATCTAACGATTTGGCTATAAAAGCCGAATTTGTGTCAACAATTTGACCAATTAAAATTTCATCCCCAATAGTAACTATGGTTGCTTTCATTTTTATGATATGGATTTAGGGTTTGCTTTATACCTAAAATTCAACATCCAAATAATTTGAATGTTGAATTTTAGTGTTTAAAAAATAAGGATTGATAGCACTTTACAAATCAAAATCCTTTTTTATCTCTTTGATCGCATCTTTAACCTGAGACTTTATACTCTTGAAAGTATGATCTATATCTTTTCTTTTTCCTTCAATTTTTGTCCATGCTTCCACCTGAAGAATTTCTTCAAACGCAACATTCAACCCAAGCAAGTCCAAGGTTGGTTTTATTTTATGTGCATAAGCATAAGCATGCTTGTGATCTTTCTTTTTAATTCCTTCTTTGATTTGCAATAAATCTTCTGGAACTTCTGTAACGAATAACGTTAGAATTTCATTTACAAATTCTGGGTCATTATCCGAAAGCGCGTACACTTTTGCAAGGTTGTAGTTTAAAGCCATTATTTTACTTGTATTCTAAATAGTTTTTGTCCCTCTAAAAATCCCTCTAACACGTCGTCTGATTTCACTGCAGCAACCCCTTCTGGAGTTCCCGTAAAAATAATGTCTCCTATTTTCAATGTGAAAAATTGAGAAACATATGAAATAAGCTCATCAATTTTCCAAAGCATGTAGCTAGAATCACTTATTTGAACCGTTTTACCGTTATTGGTTAACTCAAAAGTAAGATTTTCTAACGAACTAAATTGTTCTTTTGGTAAAAAATCTCCAATTACAGCAGAACCGTCAAATGCCTTGGCTTTTTCCCAAGGCAATCCTTTAGCTTTTAACTTCGCTTGTAAGTCTCTGGCGGTAAAATCAATCCCTACACTAATCTCCTCATAATACTTATGAGCAAACTTTGGCTCTATGTATTTCCCAACCTTATTTATTTTGACAATAATTTCAATTTCATGATGAATATCTTCCGAAAATTCAGGGATTACAAAAGGATGTTGTTTTAATAAAATCGCCGAATCGGGTTTCATAAAAATAACTGGCTCCGTAGGCCGCTCGTTCTGCAATTCTTCTATGTGGTTAGCATAATTTCTACCAATACAGATTATTTTCATTTTTTATTTTTTAGTCCTTAGTTATTACGTCGCGCTTTGTGTTTGGTTCAAAAACAATGAATTTGGAATTATATAAATGTTAACTAATTATTTTTTTCTTTCCACTAAGGACTAACGCCTATCTTATTTCGTATTTAATTTTCTAAGTTTGATCGCTGTCAACACCTTTTTAGTATACAAAGGGAAATCTGCATTTTGAATCCAACTAAAATAGCCCGGTTCTGTTTCTAAAATCTTATCAACCTTCACTCCTTTGTGCTTACCAAAAGCAAATATTTCATTATCCTCTTTATCAAATGCAATCATTCCTGCAAAATCAGCAATTTTCTTTCTTGTCGAAAATTCCGATAATGCTTTCATGTCATTTTGCAAATCTGGATAACGTTCTAACTGCGCTTTTAATATCTCGTAAGTCGCCATAGTGTCTGCTTCCGCTGAATGCGCATTTTCTAAACTTTGCCCACAATAGAATTTTAAAGCAGCACTTAACGTACGCTCTTCTTTTTTATGAAAAATCGTTTGAACATCTACCGAAACACTATTTTTCATGTCAAAATCAACTCCTGCACGAAGTAATTCTTCTGCCAGCAAAGGAATATCAAAACGGTCAGAATTAAATCCGGCCAAATCACAATCTTTTATCATGCCATGAACTTGCGAAGCTAATTCTTTAAAAGTAGGCTCATTCGCTACCTTTTCATCCGTTATTCCATGTACCGCAGTGGTTTGCGCCGGAATAGGAATCGTAGGATTCACTAACCATGTTTTACTTTCTTTGTTTCCGTTAGGAAAAACTTTAAATATTGATATCTCTACAATTCTGTCTTTTCCAACATCAATTCCAGTGGTTTCAAGGTCAAAAAAGCAGATTGGTTTATTAAGTTTGAGTTCCATTTTTTGTTTTTATTATCATACAAATGTAAATTTTAAAGCTGAGTTTTACCAATTATCAGGCATTAATTTCCTCTAAAATTACAAAGCTTTTTGATGTCGCAATCTATCTGTAAAAAACAAAACCCAATAAATTTAAAAAATCTATTGGGCTCTATTATGTATTTATTTCAATATTAAATATCTCTATTCACATCAAATGCTTCTAGGTATTCAGCAACTCTTTTTACAAAACCACCTCCTAGCGCTCCATCTACAACACGATGGTCGTAACTGTGCGAAAGAAACATTTTTTGACGAATTCCAATAAAATCACCTTCTGGTGTTTCTATAACAGCAGGTACTTTTCTAATGGCTCCAAGAGCTAAAATCCCAACTTGCGGTTGATTCAAGATAGGTGTTCCAAAAACACTTCCGAACGTCCCAACGTTTGTAACAGTATAAGTCCCTCCTTGCGTATCATCTGGTCTCAATTTCCCTGCTTTAGCACGTCCTCCTAAATCATTCACTGCTTTTGCCATACCCACTAAGTTCAATTGATCTGCATTTTTAATAACAGGAACAATTAAATTACCGTTAGGCAATGACGCAGCCATACCTAAATTGATGTTTTTCTTTTTGATGATATAGTCACCGTCTACCGAAATATTCAAACCTGGAAAATCTTTCAATGCTTTAGCCACCGCTTCCATGAATATTGGAGTATAGGTTAATTTCTCCCCTTCTCTTTTTTCAAAAATATTTTTATTTTTTTCTCTCCACTTAACAATATTAGTCACATCTACCTCGATAAAAGACTGAACGTGTGCCGAAGTTTGCACTGAAGCGACCATATAACCCGCAATAAGCTTACGCATTCTGTCCATTTCAACAATCTCATCACCACCGTTTACAGAAATAGGTGCTGCTTTTTGTGCTACAGGAGCCGCTACTTGCGCAGCTTTTGGAGCTTCTACCGTTTTTATCGGAGCAACAACAGCTTGACTTCCTTTATTTTTAACGTACTCTAAAATATCATTTTTAGTAACTCTACCGTCTTTTCCCGTACCATTAATCTGTTCCAATTCAGCTACAGAAACACCTTCTGCTAAAGCAATATTTTTTACTAAGGGAGAAAAGAATTTATCCGAATCAGAAAAATCAGTCGCTGTTGCAACGCTATCTTTAGCTGCATCAACCGTTTTAGTTACTTCAGCAACAGCTTCTGGACTTGCAGCCTCTTTAACTACAGCAACCATCTCACCACCTTCGGTTTCAATAATAGCAATGGTTTGACCCACTTGAACTAAATCATCTTTACCAAATAATTGCTCTACCAAAATACCTGAAACTTCACTAGGTACTTCACTATCAACCTTGTCAGTTGCAATTTCAAGTACCGCTTCATCCGCTTCAATTTTATCGCCAACTTCTTTCAACCAATTTGTAATAGTTGCTTCTGCGACACTTTCTCCCATTTTAGGAAGTTTTAATTCAAATTTTGCCATATTGTTAACCTAAGAAGGCGTTTTTGTTTTCAGTTTGCGAAATTACTAAATATTTTAAACATAAATTACATTTAGTGCAATTTATCACTCTAATTTTACGATCACTCCTCTTTCATTAGAATTATCACTTCCAATAAAAAAAGCAGTGCTTTTTGGTAACACTTTAAAAGATATCCCCCTGTTTTTTAACGATTCTATAAAATTTATAATCTCTTTAAAAGAAATATAATGACCATCCAGCAACATTTCTGTATTGGTTAGCGATGAAATCTTTGACGAAATTACCATTTTTTCTGTTTTCAAATCGTGCAAAAGCACTTTTTTTTGAAGTATATACGTTATTTTGTTAATTAGCTCATCATTAGAAGAATATAGAATATATGACTGTGGGAGTTTTTTTACTTTGGCCTTACCTTGAAACATTTTGATAAAAGAAAAGAATAGAATTCCTGTTTTCATAAAAAATGAAAAAAACGTCGAAACCTTGAAGTGCTTTTTATAGAAAAACTCCATCGCCTCCTGAAAACGCTTCATATATACCCCATCCTTAATAGTACTTTCCCCCTTATAATGGATCACGGTTGTTTCGTGAAAATAGTAGTTTAACTTTCCGTTAAGCAACATTCTATAAGATAAATCTATGTCGTCTGAATACATGAAACAGTTCTCATCAAACCCGCCTAATTCCTGATATAAATCCCGTTTCATCAGCATGAATGCACCAACGAGAATATCGACTTTCGCTGTTTCATTTTCTGTGATATGTTGAGCATAGTACTTTCCAAATGCATTCACTTTTGGAAACAACTTGTACAAGCCCATCATTTTTGTAAAAGCAACAAAAATCGTAGGAACTCCCCTTTTACTTTCAGGCAAAAAATTTCCTGCTCCATCAATGAGTTTGACCCCCACTATTCCTAAGTTGTTTTGCCTTTCGGCAAAAGCCAACACTTTCGTAAAAGTATCCTCGGCAACCACGGTGTCAGGATTCAGAATGCAAATATATTCGCCCTGAGCACTGCCAACTCCTATATTATTCCCTTTTGGAAAACCTGAATTGTCTTTATTTTCAATGAGTTTTATATTGGGAAAACGTCGCTTCATCATTTCAACGCTGTCATCTTGCGAATTATTATCGACAACGATTATTTCGCTGTCAACATGCTCTAAAGCACTTTGAACACTTAAAACACACAATTCTAAAAAATAGCGGACGTTATAGTTGAGAATAATTACTGACAATTTCATTTTTCAAAGATATATTTTAAGATGCAAAATTACAACGGCAAAGTCATCTACCGCAGTAGTCGACCAAATAAAACATGATGATTCCTCCAAATACTAATTTTAATCCCGGGAAAAAATTACTTTTGGAAAACAAAACACCGTAACAAATCCATTCCAAGTCATTGAAAAAAGTATTTTTATTAGCATTCGTATTTTTCATCAATCAAATCCATGCCCAAATTTCGGGATGTACTGACCCGCTGTCTAAAAACTTTAATCCCTCAGCAACTATAAATGATGGTAGTTGCGTATATCGTTCGGCAAAAGTGAAGCTGAAATATTCGAAACAATTAGCAGCTGTACTTCATGAAACATCAGGCTTAGTTTTAAGTGACACTCTTTTATGGACGACAAATGACGATAAAGACACTACAATCTATGGCATAGATACTCTCGGTGTGATTCAAAAGAAAATAGCCCTTAAAAACGTAAGCAACAAGGACTGGGAGGAGATTACGCAAGACAGCAGCTATTTTTACATTGGGGATTTTGGCAATAATGTCTCAGGAAACAGAAAAGACCTGCATATTTTAAGAGTTGAAAAAAAATCTATTGAAGGGAATACTCCAAAAATCGATACCATTTCATTCTATTATTCCGACCAAAATAACTTCAATAAACTGAAGTCCAACACTACTAATTTTGATTGCGAAGCCTTTGTTGTTCTAGATGATAGCATCTATTTATTTACAAAACAATGGAAACAAAAAAGAACAGCAGTATATGTCATACCAAAAACGCCCGGGAATTATAGCGCACAATTGAAAGATACTTTTAATGTAAAAGGCTTAATTACTTCGGCTACAATTGTACCCGATAAAAACCTACTTGTCATTAGCGGATATAGTACATTATTGTCTCCGTTTGCCTATCTGTTTTATGATTACGACCATTCAAATTTCTTTGCAGCCAATAAGCGAAAAATCAAAATAGCCCTTCCTTTTCATCAAATCGAAGGAATTACTACCAAAAATGGACTGCAGTATTATCTAACTAACGAAAATTTTACAAGAAAACCATTTTTAGCCATACCCCAACAATTGCATCAGTTGGATTTAAGTCCTTTTTTGTCTCATTATCTTCAACGCTAAACTATAAATAACTCATCCACGTTTCCATTTGGCAAAAAGGAATATGAAGTCTCTCGATAAAATATTTTTTTAAGTAATCAAAGTTATTTATTCTTTTTAATTTTAAAAAAATTTAGATTTCGGCAAAAATATTCCACTATAATTACTTACATTTCTACTACTTAAGGAGTCTTTTAAAAATACGAAAAAACATGAAAAACAAGCTCGGATCGATCTCATTACTTGTTGCCTTTGGAGGTCTGGTGCTTTTTGAAGTACTGCTGCGTTTAGATATTCTCAGTCATCAGGGATGGAAAATTGTCACAGCAGGTTTTGAGGCGGCGACTATCGGTGGATTTGCAGACTGGTTTGCAGTTAGTGCTTTATTTCATGAAATTCCAATTCCCTTTGTCCGTAAACACACGAACATTATTGCTAAAAACAGAGAAAAACTGACCGAAGGAATAGTTGATTTAGTAACGAATAAATGGCTTTCCCCAGATATTATTGCCGAGAAATTAAACGAAGTCGACTTGGCTAAAACCATTTTAAATTTCATCCAACAACCAAAAAACCAACAGAATGCGATTGGTTTAATTCAAAATATAGTCTTAAAATTAGCAAATGAATTAGACAATCCAAAATTTGCAGATGCCTTACAAAAAATACTAAGAGAACAGATTGCAGGTATAGACTTAGCTTCCCCTCTAGGGACTTGGTTGGAAAAATCTATTAAAAATGGCGACCATCACCAAATATGGAAATTAATTATCGAGGAGAGCACGACCGCTCTTACTAACCCCGAGACAAAAAAATTGCTTCTTTCTAAACTCAAAGATGCAGCCGATGAATACTCTGATAAAGGTTTTTTTAAAAAAACAGCCTTGTTTTTAGCTGAGAAAAGCGGTGGAATAGATTTAGACCTTATCGCTGACGAGCTTCTCACTAAAGCAAAAGAGCTCATGTCTGAAGCCAAAACAGATGCTAACCACCCCATTCGTGCCAAGTTTGATGACTGGTTGCTTGATTTTGCGCAACAACTTACGTCTGGCGATGAAAAGTCACTCAACCTCATCCAGAATCTTAAAGAACGTGTTATGCAACATGTAGAAGAGGAAAAAGTCATCCATACACTTTTAATTCGCTCTAAAGAAACTCTTTCGGCGCAACTAGAAAATAACGATACTCCGTTGATGCAATTCTTGATTTCTAATCTTAATCGCATGCTGACTGATTTACAAGAAGACGCAGCAGCTCAGCAAAAAATAAATCTGTGGATACGAGAAACCGTTTCGCAACTGTTGGTGAAATTCCACAGTGAAATTGGAAATATGGTACGCAGCAGTATGATGAAGCTTAACAATAAAGAACTGGTGGAGCAAATTGAAGACAAAGTAGGTAATGATTTACAATACATTCGCTTAAACGGAGCTGTCGTAGGAGGTTTAGTAGGTATTGTGCTTGCTTTGCTAAAATTGCTTTAATTTAAGACTAGAAAATCATACAATCTTCCAAATATTCGCACTAAATATTCATTTAAGCAACTTAAAGTGGCTGAATTCGAGAAAGTTCTTCTTTGCAAATAATTTTAACCTAAAAATAATAAACTACCTTTGCACGGTGGTTTTTTTTTGGCTCCTCGTAATTAGGCAACTAATTAGCGATTGGAAACTAAAAAAGCCTCTAATTATAACAAATACATCTAGTTACAAGCATGAATTACTTATCTGTTGAAAATATCTCGAAATCTTATGGTGAGAGAACGCTTTTTGAAAATATCTCTTTTGGGATTAGCAAAGACCAAAAAATTGCTTTTATAGCCAAAAACGGCTCTGGAAAAACTACCATAATGAGTATCATTAATGGCTTAGACGAATCAGACACTGGACAGGTAGTTTTGAGAAAAGGAATCAAAATGGCTTTCTTATCACAAAACAATAACCTACAGGACGAACTGACCATTGAGGAAAGTATTTTCGCCTCGGATAATGAAACTTTGAAAGTAATTGAAGCCTACGAAAAGGCTTTGGAACACCCCGAAGACGAAGAAGCATACCAAAAAGCTTTTGACGGAATGGACCAACACAATGCTTGGGATTTTGAGACCCAATACAAGCAAATTTTGTTCAAACTGAAGTTGGAAGATTTCAAACTAAAAGTAAAAAACCTTTCGGGTGGACAACAAAAACGTTTGTCACTGGCTATCATTTTGATCAACCGTCCAGACTTATTGATTTTGGATGAACCTACGAATCACTTAGATTTAGAGATGATCGAATGGCTGGAAGCCTATTTTGCTAAAGAAAACATTACCTTATTCATGGTAACGCACGACCGTTTCTTCTTAGAGCGTGTTTGTAACGAAATCATCGAACTGGACAATGGAAAACTATATTCCTACAAAGGGAACTACTCTTACTATTTAGAGAAAAAAGAAGAACGCATTGCTTCTGAAAATTCAAGTGTGGACAAGGCTCAAAACCTGTTCGTTAAAGAATTAGAATGGATGCGACGTCAGCCAAAAGCGAGAACGACCAAGTCAAAATCGCGTCAGGATGATTTTTACGACATTAAAGAAAAAGCACAAAGCCGCCGTAAGGAAAACAAGGTAGAGCTGGAGATCAACATGGAGCGTATGGGAAGCAAGATCATCGAGCTTCACAAAATTTCTAAGAAATTCAAAGACCATGTGATCATGGATAATTTCAGTTACGACTTTCAGCCGGGAGAACGTATTGGAATTATTGGGAAAAACGGGACAGGAAAATCAACCTTTTTGAACTTATTGACTGGTGCACTTCCTCTTGATGGTGGAAAAGTGGTGATTGGTGAAACGATAAAATTAGGGTACTATACTCAAAGTGGAATTAACCCAAAACCAGGACAACGTGTAATTGATGTCATCAAGGAATACGGAGAATTTATTCCGTTGATGAAAGGAAGAATGATTTCAGCATCACAATTGCTAGAGCGTTTCTTATTTGATGCTAAAAAACAATACGATTTTGTGGATCGATTGAGTGGTGGGGAATTGAAACGTTTGTACTTATGTACTGTTTTGATTCAGAATCCTAACTTCCTGATTTTGGATGAGCCAACCAACGATTTGGACATTGTGACCCTGAACGTTTTAGAAAGCTTCCTTTTGGACTACCCTGGGTGTCTATTAGTGGTATCGCATGACCGTTATTTCATGGATAAAATTGTGGATCACTTGTTCATCTTTAGAGGTGATGGAGTAGTCGAAGATTTTCCTGGAAACTACTCTGATTTTAGAGCCTACGAAGACAGTACAGATGTAGCTCAAAAAGAGGAAAACAAAGCGGAAAAGAAAGACTGGAAGCAAAATAACCCAACAGGGAATTTGACTTTCAACGAGCAAAAAGAATATCAAAAAATAGAAAAAGAAATCAAGGATTTAGAAGTTCAAAAAATTGCAATTGAGCAATTATTCACTGACGGAAAAGTACCCGATAACGACATTTCAAAAAAAGCAAAAGAACTAGAAAATATCAACAATAAAATTGAAGATAAAGAAGAGCGCTGGTTCGAGCTTTCGGCTAAGATAGAAGGCTAAAAACACGTCATCCCGTATATTTATAATCCCAACACTTACAGCTCTATTGCTGTACGTGTTGGGATTATTTTTTAAGTAAAAAAAGCACGCTACGGTTTAATAAGAAAAATTGCAGTTAACAAACAGCCTAGTGCCAATTTATAAACTAATAACCTTTATGTTTGAAAAGAAAAGGACGTTACATGTCTTATAAATTCAGACTGCTTCGAAAAGCAATCTGGTTAGGGAAAAATGTATAAAGCTAAATCTTGATTAAAATAACGGCACTTTTAATTATTTTAACAAAAAAACAAGAAGACACTTGTATATACAAATAAAATAAGTGTTACATTTGTACCAACAAATAAAAAACGTGTTGGTATGAAAATTGAAGACATTATAAAAACTACAGTCATTTTGAATAATTCGAAACGAATTATCCTCAATGTAATGTATACGCAAAATGTAGTCAATGAGAAATTCAATGAAATTTTGAAACCGTATGACTTATCTGGGGAACAATACAATGTGTTACGGATACTACGAGGACAAAAAGGAAACCCAGCTAATATGAGTGTCATCCAAGAGCGCATGATTGCCAAAACGAGTAACACCACCCGTCTGGTAGATAAATTATTATTAAAAGAGTTGGTTACCCGTAAAGTTTGCCCCGAAAACAGAAGAAAAATTGAGGTTTTGATTACGCAAAAAGGATTGAACCTTTTACAGGAGTTAGACCCTAAAGTAATTAATCACGAACAACACTTCTCTAAGAATTTAAACGACGAAGAATTAGAGCAATTAAATACACTATTAGAAAAATACAGAAATCAATAAAATATAAATTATGAGTACTTTCTTAGAACATCAGAATTGGAGATACGCAACAAAGAGATTTGACGCCAGCAAAATAATAAACACTGAAGATTTAAATACTTTAAAAGAAGCAATCCGTTTAAGTACTTCTTCTTATGGATTACAACCATACAAAATTATCATTGTTGAAAACCCAGAATTAAGAGCTAAAATCCAACCTGCTGCATGGGGACAAGCTCAAATAGTGGAAGCTTCACATCTTATCGTTTTTGCAAATGAAACTCAAATAGCGGAAAAATCTATTGATAGTTATGTAGAAAACATAAGTGCTACCAGAAACATCCCAATTGATTCATTAACTGGATACTCAGACTTCATGAAGTCAAAAATAATAACGCTTGATGACAGTTCAAAAAACATATGGGCGTCAAAACAAACCTATTTAGCAATGGGTAACTTATTAAATGCGGCTGCCGAACTAAAAATTGATGTTACTCCTATGGAAGGTTTCGTTCCTGAGTTAGTAAACGAAATATTAGGTTTAGACAAATTAGGTCTTACCGCTTCTTTATTAGCAACTTTGGGTTATCGACATGATGAAGATGCTACTCAACATTACAAAAAAGTTAGAAAATCAAACGAGGATCTATTTATTACACTCTAATTATTATTTCAAACCAAATTAAACAAATTAAACTCATGAAAAATTTAAAAGCAATTGCATTAGCATTAACTGTAGTATTCTCTACTCTATCAGTAGCAGCACAAACAAAAAAAATTGATGCTTCAACAAGCACAATCAGCTGGGTAGGAAAAAAAGTAACAGGACAACATAATGGTACTGTAAACCTAAAAAGTGGGACTTTAATCTTCAAAGGAGACAAATTAGCTGGCGGAACTTTTATGGTTGATATGACTTCATTAACTTCAACAGATCTTTCTGGTGAGTACCAAGGAAAATTAAACGGTCACTTGAAATCAGCAGATTTCTTCGGAACTGAAAAATTCCCAACTTCGACTTTAGTTTTCAAAACTATCGCAGCTAAATCTAAAACCGTATATACTGTAACGGCAGACTTGACTATAAAAGAGAGTACAAATCCAGTAACGTTTGATATTACTGTAAATGGAAATACTGCTACAACAGCTTTCAAAGTTGACAGAACTAAATATGACATTAAATATGGTTCAGGAAGTTTCTTTGACAATTTAGGAGACAAAGCAATTTCTGATGATTTTGAATTGGCAGTAGCCCTAAAATTCTAATATTTTTCAAAATAAATACATCAACCCCTGCACGTATTTGCTGGGGTTTTTTATTACTTGCTGAAAAATAATCTAACAAAAAAGACGAAAAATTTAGTTTTTTTTTATTCCTTTCCGATTGAAAAACCAAATTACATTTATATCTTTGTCATATGAAAACAACAATGAACAATACTTGGTGGTGGAACAATTTACGTCAAACGTCGTGAACTAAGCTCCTATGGTATTATCAACTATAAATATAAAAGGCTTGTCATCACGACAAGCCTTTTTTTTATGCTTATTTATTTTCAACATCACTCAAAACTTTAAACCTTAAAATTTAAAAAAAATTGAAACCTTTTATACTCAACACAAAATACAAACAAATACTCGCTGATACCATAACTCCTGTTAGTGTGTATTTCAAAATTCGCGACAAATTCCCAAATAGCCTCCTTCTAGAGAGCAGTGATTACCATGGTAGTGACAACAGTTTCTCTTACATTTGTTGCAATCCGATTGCTTCTATAAAAATAGAAAATGAAACGATTTATAAAACCTTCCCTGACGGTACTGAAGAAAAAATAGCTATCGATGCCAACACGAATATTCCTGAAGTAATCCAAGAGTTTTCAGGACAGTTTAAATCAGAGAAAAACGACTTTAAATTTATCAATAATGGTTTGTTTGGATACATTTCCTATGATGCCGTTCGTTATTTTGAAAAAGTAAACATCGCTAAAAAAGACAATAGTATTTCGATACCAGATGTGTATTATGCGGTATACCAAAATATTATAGCCATCAATCATTTTAAAAATCAAGCCTATATCTTTTGCCATAGTTTAGACGGAAAAAACAACATTTCTGAAATCGAGCAATTATTGCAATCCAGAAATATTGCTTCCTATAAATTTTCAAAAGAAGGTGAAGGTTTTTCAAATTTGACTGACGAAGAATTCAAACATAATGTGGCTTTGGCCAAAAAGCATTGTTTCCGTGGAGATGTGTTTCAATTGGTTCTGTCCAGAAGATTTACTCAAGGTTTCAAAGGAGACGAGTTCAATGTATACAGAGCGTTGCGAAGCATTAACCCTTCCCCCTATTTATTCTTTTTTGATTACGGGGATTTCAAAATATTTGGTTCTTCGCCCGAAGCGCAAATTATTGTCAAAGACCGTAAAGCTGAAATCCACCCTATCGCTGGAACCTTCAAGCGCACAGGTAATGATGAAAAAGACGCGATACTGGCCAAACAACTATCCGAAGACAAAAAAGAAAACAGCGAGCACGTAATGTTAGTCGATTTAGCTCGAAATGATTTAAGTAGAAATGGTCATGATGTAAAAGTTGAAAAATACAGAGAAGTGCAGTTTTTCTCGCATGTGATCCATTTGGTTTCCAAAGTAATTGGCCATTTACATGATAAAGCTACTACAATGCAAGTGGTCGCCGATACTTTTCCAGCTGGAACATTAAGCGGAGCTCCTAAACATAGAGCAATGCAACTCATCGAAGAATATGAAAAAACAAATCGTAATTTTTATGGTGGTGCAATAGGCTTTATGGATTTTGAAGGAAACTTTAACCATGCTATTATGATTCGAACTTTCCTGAGCAAAAATCACCAACTACACTCTCAGGCAGGAGCTGGAATTGTAGCCAGTTCAGACGAAGAAAGCGAAATGCAAGAAGTATACAATAAACTCCTTGCCCTAAATAAAGCGCTGGATTTAGCCGAAACAATATAAAAAATAAGTGGTCCGTTTTTAGTGATTTAGTATCAATTGGCAGAACCTGAAACTTTAAACTTTAAACTTTAAACAAAAAGACAAAATGAAAAAAGTATTAGTTATAGATAATTACGATAGTTTTACTTACAATCTAGTCCATTATTTGGAAGATTTAGAGTGTGAAGTGACAGTGTACAGAAACGATGAATTTGATATCGATGAGATTGCAGCATTTGATAAAATATTGCTTTCTCCTGGTCCTGGAGTTCCTGATGAAGCGGGATTATTAAAAGATGTAATTCGCAAATATGGACCTACCAAAAGTATTCTTGGCGTTTGCCTAGGACAGCAAGCAATAGGTGAAGTCTTTGGAGGGACATTATCAAATTTAGATAAAGTATATCACGGGGTTGCCACAATAGTAAAAACATCAGTTAATGATGAACTTTTATTCGAAGGGCTCGGAAGTGAGTTTGAAGTGGGACGCTACCACTCTTGGGTTGTCGATGCGACTTTACCAGAAATGCTTGAAGCGACTTCCTTTGATGAAAATGGTCAGGTAATGTCGTTGCGTCACAAAACCTTTGATATCCGTGGGGTACAATTTCACCCAGAAAGCGTGTTGACGCCAAACGGAAAAAAAATATTAGAAAACTGGGTAAATAGTTAAATCCTCCCCCCGACCCCTCCGAAGGAAGAGGAGCCAAAACAGATACTTAGATTACAGTTTTGAGGTCAAGCAATAAAACTTTAAACCTCAAACTTTAAACAATAAAATCAAAATGAAAAATATATTAAACAGATTGATCAATCATGAAACGCTTACCGCAGTGGAAGCAAAAGAGGTTTTGGTTAATATTTCCAACGGAAGTTATAATCCAAGTCAAATCTCCGCATTTCTTACGGTATTTATGATGCGTAGCATTAGTATCGAGGAACTTTCAGGTTTTAGGGAAGCCTTATTAGATTTGTGTATCCGCGTTGATCTATCAGATTATAACACAATCGATTTATGTGGAACAGGTGGTGATGGAAAAGATACTTTTAACATTTCGACCCTTGCCTCTTTTATAGCTGCTGGAGCAGGAGTAAAAGTTGCTAAACATGGTAATTACGGAGTTTCGTCTATTTCTGGTTCCAGTAATGTGATGGAGAAACTTGGCATCAAGTTCAGTAATGATGCCGATTTCTTAGAACGAAGTATTGACAAAGCAGGGATTTGTGTTTTACACGCCCCTCTATTTCACCCTGCCATGAAAAACGTTGGTCCAATCCGAAAAGAACTGGCAGTGAAAACCTTTTTTAATATGCTGGGGCCTATGGTAAACCCATCATTCCCAAAGAATCAATTAGTAGGGGTTTTTAATTTGGAACTAGCTCGAATATATTCTTACCTATATCAAAATACCGATGTGAATGTAACCATTCTACATTCATTGGATGGCTATGATGAAGTTTCACTGACCGGCCCCACAAAGATTATCACTAGTTCGATGGAAGGAATCCTAAACCCAGAGGATTTTGGTGTTAGTCTCTTAGCACAAAGTGAAATCGAAGGCGGAAAAACAATTGAAGAATCAGCACAAATGTTTACGGACATTATTTCTGGAAATGGTACGGAAGCCCAAAACAATGTGGTTTGTGCCAATGCTGGACTGGCAATTGCAACAGTAACAAAATGTACGCCGTTGGAGGGGTTTCAATTAGCAAAGGAAAGCTTACTGTCTGGAAAAGGATTGAAAGCATTAACGACTTTACAGGAATTGAGTAAATAAAATAGTTTAAAGTTTAATGGTTAAAGTTGGTGGAACGTTCAGCAACTTTAAACCTTAAACAAAGAAAACTTTAAATAAATTAAAAATGAACATTTTAGATAAAATAATAGTTGATAAAAGAAGAGAAGTCATTCTCAAAAAATCAATCATTCCAGTTTCTCAATTAGAAGCCTCCGTTTTTTTTTCGAAAAAGACTATTTCATTAAGTGATAATTTACAAAATAGTACTTCTGGAATTATTGCCGAACACAAACGACGTTCTCCTTCAAAAGCGGAGATAAATTATAGTTTCACGGTGGAAGAAGTGGTAAAAGGATATGAAAATGCGGGTGCATGTGGAATTTCGGTATTAACGGACGGGAAATATTTTGGTGGTTCTTTAGATGATTTACTTTTAGCGAGAGCCTCGGTAGCGATTCCATTGTTGCGAAAAGAATTTATTGTAGACGAATACCAAATCCTTGAAGCCAAAGCCTACGGAGCCGATTTAATTTTGCTAATAGCGGCGGTATTAACTAGAGATGAGATAAAATCTTTATCAGAATTTGCAAAGAGTTTGGGACTAGAAGTATTATTAGAAGTACACAATCAGGAAGAATTAGAAAAATCAATTATGCCTACTTTGGACATGATTGGAGTCAACAATCGAAACTTAAAAACTTTTGAAGTAAGCTTGGATTTCAGCAAACAATTAGCGGCACAAATACCGGACGAATTTGTAAAAATATCGGAAAGTGGTATTTCATCTATTGAAGCGATAACAGAATTAAAACCGTTTGGCTACAAAGGTTTTCTAATAGGCGAAAACTTCATGAAAACGCAAAATGCCGGAAAAGCAGCAACCGAATTTATTAGGAAACTAACCCCCTAACTCGGCAGGGGAACGTTCCTTTTGTGAGAAAGATGTAAGAAGAAAGAGCAAAGAGTAGAGAGTAGAGAGTAGAGAATAAAATTAAGCAAAGCTTAGTGAACTTAGCGGTTAAATACAACACAATGAAAAACCCAAACAAAGATAACACAACGTCTCCCTCACCTCCGGGGAGGGCTGGGGTGGGGATAAAAATCTGCGGCATGAAATACCCCGATAACATACTCGAAGTAGGATCACTCCTACCCGATTATATGGGTTTTATCTTTTGGGAAAAATCGGCTCGGTATTTTAATGGTCTGATTCCTGAACTGCCAAAATCGATTAAAAAAGTTGGCGTTTTTGTCAATGAAACAGCGGCCATTATTACCGAAAAAGTCGCAAAACACGATTTACAGGCCGTTCAGTTGCACGGAAAAGAATCAGCTAGTTATTGTGAAACATTGCGCAACCAACTGCCAAAAGACATCCAAATCATCAAGGTGTTTTCTATACAAGATGAATTTGACTTTAGCACTTTAGAACCGTTTGAATCCCTTTGCGATTATTTCCTTTTTGATACTAAAGGAAAATTACCCGGAGGAAACGGAACTACTTTCGATTGGAAAGTATTGGAAAATTACCCTTCGACAAAACCCTTTTTTCTTAGTGGAGGCATAGGATTGGAAGAATTGGAGGCCGTTAAACAAATATTAAAAATGAATTTACCCGTTTATGCTATTGATGTAAACAGTAAATTTGAAACAGCGCCGGGATTAAAAAACATAAAATTAGTGACAGAGCTTCAACGAAACTTTAAACTTTAAACCTTAAACAAAAAAATAATGTCATACCACGTAAACGAAAAAGGCTATTACGGCGAATTTGGAGGAGCCTACATTCCTGAAATGTTATATCCAAATGTTGAAGAATTACGCCAACAATATTTAAAAATCACTGCAGAACCAAGCTTTCAAGCAGAGTTTGATGCACTTTTAAAAGATTATGTAGGACGTCCTACTCCTCTATATTTTGCAGAACGCTTATCTGAAGAATACAATACAAAAGTATACCTTAAAAGAGAAGATTTATGTCACACTGGAGCGCATAAAATCAACAATACAATTGGCCAAATTTTACTTGCCAAACGTTTGGGTAAAACACGTATTATTGCCGAAACTGGTGCAGGTCAACATGGTGTTGCGACAGCAACTGTCTGTGCTTTAATGGGATTGCAGTGCATCGTCTATATGGGCGAAATTGACATCGCGCGTCAGGCGCCAAATGTAGCGCGTATGAAAATGCTAGGTGCCGAAGTGCGTCCGGCACTTTCAGGATCAAAAACCTTAAAAGACGCGACAAACGAAGCTATTCGCGACTGGATCAACAATCCAGTAGACACCTATTACATCATTGGTTCTGTGGTAGGACCGCATCCATATCCGGATATGGTAGCTCGTTTTCAAAGTGTCATCTCTCAAGAAATAAAAACACAATTACTGGAAAAAGAAGGAACAGAAAAACCTGATTATGTCATTGCCTGCGTTGGTGGCGGAAGCAATGCTGCCGGTACCTATTACCATTTTCTGGATGATGAAGACGTAAAGATCATCGCTGTCGAAGCGGCAGGTCTAGGAGTAGATTCTGGAGAAAGTGCAGCTACCTCCGTATTAGGAAAAGTAGGTGTGATTCACGGTAGCAAGACCTTATTGATGCAATCTACAGATGGCCAAATTACCGAACCGTATTCCATTTCGGCAGGATTGGATTACCCAGGCGTTGGCCCTATGCACGCTAATCTTTACGCAACGGGAAGAGCACAGTTTATCTCGATTACTGATGAACAAGCAATGCAATGGGGATTAAAACTTTCTAAAATGGAAGGACTTATTCCGGCAATTGAAAGCGCTCATGCCTTTGCCGTTCTCGACGAAATGAAATTCAAACCAGAGGATATTGTCGTGATTAATTTGTCTGGACGTGGCGACAAAGATTTAAATACGTATATTGACTACTTTAAATTGTAAAATGGGTTGCTCCTGAATCATTTTCAGGGCGTTCCCGCGTACCCTGAAAAAAGTTTCAGGGCAAGCGGGCGGGCTGTTCGCTATATTCCCGATTAACAAAAACTACGGCAATTGCCTTGTTTTTCTAAATCGGGAGATGCCGCTGCCATCCCTAACGCAATCCACTTAAGAAGATCAGATTTAAAAATAAATTATAAATAGAAAAAAATGGAAAATTTATTTGCCTACGGTTCATTACGAGAAGAAGAAGTACAAAAAACTGTTTTTGGAAGAATTCTAAAAGGGGTTCCAGAAAAACTATCGGGATATGCGGTAAAACAAATTGAAATTGAAGAAGAATTCGGAATAGAAACCTACCCAATTATTGTTCCTTCCGAAGATAATGAAGATGCTATTCATGGAATAGTGTACGAACTAACACTAGAAGAACTATCGCTTTCTGACACTTACGAAGGAAACTCTTATACCCGAATCCAAGTCCCATTGCAATCCAAACAAATGGTATGGGCTTATAGCGCCAAAGTATAAAACAATCAAAAACAGGCTGCAAAACAGATTCACAATCTGATAAAACAATAAAAATGAACAGAATAAATCAAAAATTACAGGCAGACAAAAAGATACTCTCCATCTACTTTTCTGCTGGATATCCTAACTTAGATGATACCGTACAAATCATTCAGGATTTGGAAAAAAATGGCGTAGATATGATCGAAATCGGATTGCCGTTTTCTGATCCCTTAGCCGATGGACCTACAATACAAGCCAGTTCCACTCAGGCGTTGCATAACGGAATGAATACTCAAATGTTGTTTGACCAACTAAAAGACATTCGGAAATCAGTTGCTATTCCTTTAATAATCATGGGATATTTCAACCCAATGTTACAATACGGCGTGGAAAATTTCTGTAATAAATGTGCTGAAATCGGTATTGATGGCCTAATCATTCCTGACCTTCCAGTTGATGTCTATGCCGATGAGTACAAAGATACTTTTGAGAAATACGGACTAATTAACGTACTCCTAATTACACCGCAAACTTCTGATGAGCGCATTGCTTTTATCGACAGCGTGTCTGATGGGTTTATTTATATGGTCAGTTCAGCCAGTGTAACGGGATCACAATCTGGATTTGGAAGTACACAAGAAGCTTATTTCAAACGTATTGCCGACATGAACCTAAAAAACCCACAAGTCATTGGTTTTGGAATCAATAACAAAGAAACTTTTAATCAAGCCACACAATTTGCCAAAGGCGCTATTATAGGCAGTGCTTTTATCCAGTACCTAACCGAAAATGGAACTGGAAAAATCGAAGAATTTGTAAAAGCGATTCGATAAGGAATATCCTTTCTATATAAAACAAGCGGTGTTTAAGTAATTTAGACGCCGTTTTTTTTTGACTTTTTTATCAAACGTAATAAAAAGTCTATTTGATAATTTATACTATTTTATTTATATATTAGTAAAATAAATAACAGCTACTATTATGGCACAAAGCCAACCTAAATTGGGTGGATTGTAGTTATTTTATGGCTAGTATATACTAGTTGTGCGTCATACTGCAAGACTCGGGAGAATACAACAACTACTTGTACCAAGTAATAAAATTTTGATACTAATTATTAACCTTTAAATATTAATTCTTAAAAGAAGAAAATAAAAAAAAGAAAATCACTAATTCTAATGTCAATTGGAATGTTCGAAATTGCAGTTTCACAAATCTAATCTCATTTTGTAGAATTACCTGATTTGACAGAAGGTTTATTTTTTGGAATTGGAATTGGAATGTTATTATTGGCAATAATTTTCAGCAATTTTAAAACTGCTAAATAAAATTAAGTTTAAATCCAAACTGTGAAAAAGTACGAACGCACAACCGCCGTTTTGATATAGTATGTGATTTAGTGGAATTACCGTTTCGCATCATGATTTCGTTAAGCCTAAAATAGTTCGTTATACAGACAAAACAAGCTGTTGCTTTGCAGGGTGAGTTCCATTTTTTGAGTTTGGCAATTAAATCAGCCACGCCCAGTATATTGACCGAGCATTTTATGTTGTATACCAGAATAATTAAACTGTGTTCCCCATTTACTTTTTCGAGTCCCGTTAAATTAGTGTGATTATAACCCCATTGTCTTTTTATAGTGCCGAATATATGTTCGTTTATCTATTGTCATGTTCGGTATAACTGTGGATTTTCCTGATAGCGTTTGTTATTTTCTTCAACGCCTTGCGCGTACTCGCTCCGATCGATTTCTCTTCCTGCTGGTCTAGAGGTACAAAGGTGTTTTACGGTAAAATAGTGTCTTCTAAACTAGAAAAAAATAGCTGATTGCGAGGAATTCCTGTGACGTGTTGCATCATTAAATATACAACTTTTCTTGCTTTAATATTCAAAATATACATTATATTTGAAAGAACATAACGGCGGTTTTTTCACAGACTGACGTTGTGCGTCAGTTTGAAACTGATAGAAACCTAATCAATAAATGAGAAATAATTTACATAATAAATCCGATGTTATAGAAATTTTATCAAGAATTGAAAAATTATCTTCAAGTTCTGAAAACCTTTGGGGAATAATGAATGTTGAACAAATGTTATCTCATTTAAATGCATTTCTTGAAACATCATTAGGTGTTAATTCTCCTAAAAGACTATTTATTGGAACAATAATTGGAAAATTTTTTAAAGCGAGATATATCCGTGAAATACAATTTTCTAAAAACTCAAGAACACATAAAACGTATATATTTACAGATTTACGAGATTTTGAAATTGAAAAGTTAAGATGCGTTAAATTACTTAATCAATTTCAAAAAGGTGGAATATCAAAATGTACGACCAAACCTCATTCATTTTTTGGTCACTTAACTCCAGAAGAATGGGCAATTGTACAATGGAAACATTTTGACCATCATTTACGACAATTTGGAGTTTAAAAAAAAATGGAATTAAAACATAATTGACCAAATATAAATGGAAAATAAAACCGAACGCACAATCGAGTAGACGGCTCCGCCAGTAACTGACGGAGTGAGCCTCTCACACCACCGTACGTACGGGTCTCGTATACGGCAGTTCGTTATTCATAAACTAATTGCTATTTACACCAATTAGGCTATCTGCGACTTTATAAATAAACTAAGAATATCTTTCTTATTATGATTTTACAGAGAATAACGTTCAGTCCTTCCTTGTTTGTGAGCCCTATGTGGTATCTATTCGCAACTCGTTACCCCAAGTACTATGACTTCTGCTGACTTCTTCACTTAACCAACTCGTGGTTGTGAAGACCTCCCTCGGTAAGCACTTCCTCTTTCCGTCTATCCCCGACGCATCTACTAACTAAACCTGTTGTCTTTAGGCTGTGCATTGCTGTGCATGCTTACCCAATTCAGCTAGCCTCTTATGCGCTTTGTGTTCCTCGGTACAGACAAAAATTAAGGAAGGTATTGCTTCGCTATAATCTTCACTGCATCGATCACTCCAAACCAGCTTGTCAAGTGCTAATCAGCTCAATATAATACAACAACTTGCCGAATAGGGACTTGCACCCTATAGATAAAATTCCTACTTTTGAAGGAATTGGAAGTGCATGCAAGGCACATACAGCCATTTTGATATAGCTGGAATTTAGTGGAATTACCGTTTCGCATCAAGTTTTCGTTAAGCCGAAAATTGAAAGGTTACGAATTTCCAGCCATCTTAAAGGGGCTAAACTAAAACGTTATCTGTCATTTTAAAAAAAATCGTCATAAATGAAAAAAATTAAATTTACATTACTATTTATTTTAATTACAATTAGTTTTCACGCTCAAAAACTTTCAGGAAAAATTTTGGATGAAAATAACAATCCCATTTCTGAGGCAAGAATCGGAGTTGAAAACAAAGAAATTGGCGGTGTAACAGACAGTAATGGACATTACACTATTGACTTAACTAACATTGATAAAACCGAAACTTTCAAAGTAATAGCTAATGAATATGAACCTTTTAAAGTTTCAATTGCTGAATTTATCAAATCTCAAAATCATACTTATTATTTAAAGAAAAAAATTATTAATCTTGAAACAGTAATAATCAATCCCAAAAAACATGTCTATAAGAATTTAGGAACTTCAAATACCAAAAAAGCATATTTCGGAATTGATTCAAATGACCCAGACGATATTTTTATAGAACACGCCATAAAAATTAAAAACAAAAAGAAACTCAAGATAAAGAACATAAATATTAATATTGTTGATTTCAAATTTAAAAAAACTGCAACATTTATTTTTGACATACAAAATGAAAAAAATGGTTTCCCTGATGATTCTCAATCTTTAGTTAATGAAACTTTAAAATTGACGGTTACCGAAGATGACTTAAAAAACAAGAAATTGTCTATAGATATATCTGATAAAAATATTTGGACAGATAAAGATTTTTTTATCTTAGTAAGAATTGCAGAAGACTTTAAAGGAAAACTTTCTTTTGGTGGAAATATTTTTGCATTTTCAAAAGATACTTATTACAGAAATTATTTTGGAGAATGGAAAAAATATTCAGGAGGAGAACCATCAATAAATGTTGATGTAATGATAGAGAAATAAAAAACGACAGATAACCGCCGTTTTGATATAGTATGTGATTTAGTGGAATTACCGTTCCGCATCAAGTTTTCGTTAAGCCAAAAAATGAAAGGTTACGAATTTCCAGCCATCTCAAAGTGGCATAACGTTGGCAGTAATTGCACCACAGAGTCAAGAATTTAACAAATAAAAAAACATGAAAAAAATAACGTTTTTACTTACCTTTTTTGCATTAAGTAATTTTACTTATTCACAAGTCGACAAAGTTGATGATGTAATAAAAAACATAATGCAAAAAAATAGAATTGTTGGTTTGCAATTAGCAGTAATTAAAGATAATGTGATTGTTAAAACAAGTCATTACGGACTAGCATCAGTTGAAGATTCGATTGCAGTTGATAGCCAAACTATTTTTAGCATTAATTCTATTACTAAATCATTTACAGGAGTAGCTATTATGCAATTAGTAGAAAATGGTAAATTAAATCTTGACGAACCTATTTCAAAATATTTGGATAAGCTCCCTAAAACTTGGCAAAATATTACAGTAAAACAAATAGTGACTCATAAATCGGGGCTTCCTGAAATTTGGGACTCACAAGGAAATTTGTTATCTGAAAATAGTGAAACTTTATTACAAAAAATAAAAGAATTGCCTCTTATTTTTAAACCTGATAAAGAATTTAGAGACAGTCAAGCGAATTATCTGCTGCTTGGAATGCTTATTGAAAAAATAAGTGGACAGTCATTTGAAAAATTCATTACTGAAAACCAGTATAAAAAAGCGGGAATGAAGAATTCCATCAAAGCTGGGATAGGCGATTTTTACAACATAATTAAGCACTCCGCAAAGCCCTATTCTTATTTTAGAAATAATATTCTAACCAATGTGTATCAACCGATACCTTCAAATTTGTATCCAGCCGGTGGAATCTATTCAACGGCAACTGAAATGGCACAATGGGTAATCGCATTACAAAGTAATCAATTAATTAATGCCGAAAATCTAAATACGCTTTGGACTCCAATCCGATTAGATAATGGAGAAATATATCAAGAAAACGGTTTTCTGAATCAGAGTTCGATTGGTTTTTATTCCTCTTCAAGCGAAAAAATTCCTGTAATTGCTTCGCTTGGTGGTAGTAGAAATGCTTTATACATTTATCCAAAAGATAATATTTCAGTTGTGATTTTGACAAATTTAGTGGGTTCTCGTCCTGAAAATTTTATAAAAGAAATTGCGAATTTATATTTAGCGGAGAAAAAATAACGGCAGTTTTTTTACAGACTGACGTTAGCAGCAATTCCTCTCTTCTCCAAAAAAAATGATTACTTTAAGGTAACGTTTTTTACGGAAAAATTTGAATAATTTGAAAACCAATAAACAAAAAACTGATTTTCATAACATTAAAAAAAACGTTACTCAGAATTAAAAATGACAAAAAAAGAACAATTAATTGAACAAATAGTATCAATGGAAACGATATATATTGCAGGAGGCTGCCTTTGGGGCGTACAAGAGTTCTTAAAATACCTACCTGGCGTACTTGAGACCCAAGCCGGCAGAGCTAATGGCTTCACGAAATCCACTAAAACAGCCTATGATGGTTACGCAGAATGTGTCAAAACAACCTTTGACTCTAAGGTTGTTTCAATTGAAGATTTAATTCATTACTTTTTAGAAATCATTGACCCTTATAGTATCAACCAACAAGGAAACGATATAGGAGAAAAATATCGCACAGGTGTCTACTGCGATAATCAAAATCACTTGCTAAAGGCAAAAAATTGCATTAAGAAAGTAGAACAGACACTAAATCATAAAAATAAAACAATAAAAGAGATAGCTATTGAAGTGCTTCCTTTAACAAATTTTATCCCAAGTGACGCAGAACATCAAGATAGATTAACCTTACACCCAAATGACTACTCTTATTGCCACATTCCTTTAGACTTACTGTATAAGTATAAAAAAAATAGCAACTAATATTTAGATAGGTGGCTAGAATTTCGTCAAGACTGTAATTTAAACTAAGAATAGAAAAGCCAATCTTTAGCAGTCATTCTATTCTTAATTAACAAGAACTTAGCTATTCTTATATGTATTTCTTTTATTTACGTATTCATTAAGCGCAAGAGAAGCGAAAATAAGACTACCACCAATTAAAATCTTCTTAATATCTGCCTCTTTATTCCATATAACAAGGTTGACAATTAATCCTACTGGAATTAATGCATTATTCATAATCGCTAATGAGCCTGTATTTACCTTAGTAACACCTTTGTTCCAAAAAAAATAACCTGCACCTGAAGCCACAGCACCTAGGTATATTATTATTCCCCACTGCACTGATGTAGTTGGCATCTTTTCTGTTGAGCCAAGAATGGAAAAAGCAATTAGTGCTACTAAAAACGCACCAATAAAGAACAATCCAAAAATAGTATGCTTAGGTGTACTTTCTAATTCAGGTGTAGATTTTAATAAATACTTGTAAGCAACTTGACCAACAGCAAAGCAAAGGTTAGCACCTTGCGTGATCAAAAAACCTAAAAACACATTTTCACTAATGCTTGAATATTGAATATAAGCAGCTCCTAAAACAGCTATTAAAGCAGTAAGTAGATGTCTTTTATGAAATCGCTTACTTAAAATGTCATTTAATAAAGTAATGTAAATTGGTGTCAATACACTAAAAAGTAACACTTCAGGCACAGTAAGAAATCTAAACGACTGAAAGTAAAAACAATACATCAAACCTAATTGAACCGAACCAACTGCGATAAGTCTGAAAATTGTTTCTGCTTTAATTCCCTTCAGCCTTAAAAAAGGCAAAAATATCATTGTAGCGATACCTATACGCATCAATACTAAAAACCATGCATCAACATACCCAGAAAGATATACACCAATTAAGCTAAACGAAAAAGCCCAGATAATAGTAACGCCAAATAAATACCTCATAAATTAATCATACATCACTTAAGACAAAAATTCTTTACTTAAAAAAACGAATGTATAAAATTATCTAAATAAAGACAATGAACTTTAATTAATACTTTAGCTACAATTAACAAAGCGCTAAAAAAAGAGTCTCTATTGAATGTGATGATAGAACAAATAAAAAAAATGACAAAGTTTCAAATGACTACAACAAATAAAGTTTTTTTTGAAGGTACTAATAAGTACATTGCTCTATGGTTAATAAGTCACATTTTGACCAAATAACTAATTGTAGTACTACACCTAGCTGCGCTAAGTCTCCTGACTTTTAGCTCTTTTAAAAATCAACTTCTAAGATACAATCACAATTAATTCTTCAGACTTTAAAACTATGTATTGTTGCTTTTACTTTACAAAACCATTCCAATATAAAACCTCTAAAAGTCAGGAGACTTTATATCGTTTCCACTTAAATCAAATTACAAAAATTACGCAAAGTCAGGAGACTTTGCGCAGCACTTTAGAGAACTCCCCTGCAGCCTGCTTCATCATTCCTCTTTGCCGCTGCAGGTCAAGCTGTCCGTTGCAATCTTTTATTTTGCTTCGCTTGGTAAAAGGATTTCCACTGCCATCCTTCACGCGGAACGAAGTGCTCAGCAATATAAAGATTTTTGACTATTTATAAGATAAATAGTATATATTTGACATTGGATAAAGTCTGACTCTAGTCAGACCTATCCGCCCTAAATTGGGGTAATAGGTCTGATTTTATCAGACCTATATAAGAGTTAGCAATAATATTAACTAAAAAAAAATGAAAAAAATACACTTCAATCAATTACCATTTAAAAACTGGACATCAATTTTAATGTTAATTTCATTGGTTTTTATCATTATCGGTAGTTTTGAAATTATTGACTTTGAATATAAAAAAACTAATAAAATTTTAGCTTCAATTGGTTTTCTTTCCCAAGCTATATACTACAGTAAAATGTTTTGGTATAAAAATTATGTCGAATGGAATAAAATCGGGATGAATCTAAAAATAAACAGAATAATTGCGGAATCGATTAAATTTACTGATGTCCAAAAATTAGAATTAGACAAAAATAATTTAATAATAATTCAGAAATCAGGACGCAACAAAATATTTGAAATAAATAATATCGAAATTAGTGATTTGGAAAAACTTCTGAAAATAATTAGACAAAATAGCGGAATTGAAAGCAGTGAATTCTCTACAAATTGAAAAATGGAATAAGGATGAACATCCAATTTTAATGAAAAAATTAACCGCATAATTAATAATCGAAATTTAGAACAACTCTCTTGTTTTATAGGGGTCAAAACATATTGCTAACCGCCATTTGAGCTAGCTCGAATTTAGTGGAATTACCGTTTCGCATCAAGTTTTTGTTAAGCCGAAAATTGAGCGGTTACGAACTTCCTGCCATCTCAAAGTGGCATAACGTCAGGCGTCACTTTACCAGAATCGAGAAAAACACTTTTTTTCATTTCAACATAAATAATTAATAATGAAAAGAATAATATTAATTTTAGTGTTTTTTTTACTTTTTAACTGTGCGGAAAAAGAAGAAAAAGATAAAATTTTTCAGCCAACTATACTTTTAAAAGAAATAACAAAAAATGAAAGAGTTAAAAAAATAATTTGGAATTTTAGGCTTACCAATATTGAAATTAATCGAAGTGGAAAACAAAACAAAGAATATGAAATTTTCCGCAACAATCTAACTGAAAACGAATTATTAGAAATTACAGAATGTGAAGTTCCTTTGTTACGCTGTATCGCTTTTAAAACTTTAGTCGAAAGAGAATATAGAAATATTAGAAACATACTTACTCGACACAAAAATGACAATGATTTAGTTAAAGGACATTATTACGACTTGCTTAGAAGTGAACCTGTCAGAGATTTTATGATTAATGAATTAAGTCCATATTCAAATTCGAAATATAGATTTTCAAAAAAAGAGTTTAGAAAAATACAGGATGAATATTATAAGTAGAAATTAATTAAACGAAAACAAACCGAACGCCTAACAGCCTTTTCACGCAATTGTGAATTTTGTTGTAAGTTCACGTTTTGCGTTTCGCAAGAAGTTTTAGCTTTAACAGAAAATAATCGGTTACGAAGCTCGCAACCTTGCAAAGCCGAGAAACGTAGCCGCCATACTAAAACCGAGATGGGCAATTGATAAATTAAATGGAAACAATTTTATCAGGAAATGTACTTTGTGTTTTGATTTTGAAATACAAAATCGAAACAATATTAATGATTTTGCTTTTCACTTTTCTGGCGTAAAACCTTCTCATTGCCATTATGGAGAAATTTTTCTTACTGAAAATTCAATTAAAATTATTGGTAATGATGAAATAGAAATTCCACTTGACGATTTAGGTCAATTGTATTTAGGATTTGATGAAAACTATAATGCTTCATTGTCAAAAAACTTTGGATTATTCTAGCAATCTTTAAGGTTAACTCTTTACAATAAACAAACTATTTATTTAATTATTGACTATAATTTTATTGGTGCAAAGACTAAATTACGGTTCAATAAATTGCAAGAATTATTATCCTAAGTACTGCAAGCTAACCGCGCATTTACGCAATCGCTGGTTTTCGGTAAGTTTAGTTCAGCGGTTACAAATTTCCAACCATCTCAAAGCCGAGAACCGTTGACAACGGTTCGTAAGCGCCATGAAGAACTAATCAAGTTCCGCAAAGAGTACTTCTAAAAAATATTTTCCTCTTATAAGCTGCGAAAAGTCTTCAGACTTTGCTTATTTTTTGATTTTGTAAATTTCCATCTCTAAAGTCTCTTAATTTTTTATCAAAGCATTCTTAAAAGGAAAGTCAAAAAAAAAAAACGGAGTGTTTATAGTGAAAAATAAAAACAGCATACAATTCCAAAATGAACTCCCACTTTACAAAAACCAACTGAAGGAAATAATCCCTATTTGGTAAATTCTTCAACAAGCTCTATTTCGAAAAAAAAGACGGTAACAATCATGCGCATTATTTCGTTTAGCACGAAGTGATTTCATCGTTACAATACACCAAAAAAAGAGAACTAAACCCTATTTCATATACCGCTACTTCCCTCAATAATACTAATCCATTTTTTTTGACTACAAAAAGGCCATTTTAGATATTTTTTTTAGGTAAACTGCATAAAAAACAGATTAACTACCTAAATAATAAATTTTAACAAGTATATAATTACTTTTAAATAGCTCGATTCTTCGTTTTTAGGTAAAAAACAAGCTTAAAAAACATTTTTTTTTATTTTTTTTTATTACAATTTTTTTTACAAAAAACAGCCTGAACCCGCATCAAACCTATCGATTTAATAGATATACAAAATAAATAATAACCATTTTATTAAACGATAACTAATATTATTATCTAATAAAAGCCTATTTTCTTAAGAATATGGTATTTTTCACTATGTTTACAACATTAATTAAACCCCAAATTATTCATAATGAAAAAAACAAAATTCAACAGAATCACCACTATTTTCTGTACCGTAGCATCATTATCGCTATTAGCCGCTTGTTCAAGCAACGATGAAACAACAATCACTGAATCAGCATCTGCTTTAGAAGCGACTGATTTACAAATCACCGATTTTAATGCTCAATGTAGTTACGTAGATGGTAACTGGAGTTCAACAGCCTTCTTGAACTCCACGATGATTAACACCACTCAAACCAACTTTATCTATGCGCAAAACAATAAAATTGCAAGCGTTTTTGGTCAAAGTGCTGTAACCCTTAAAATGGTTCATGACAACTCTAATCCAAGCTCTACTTACAATGCGATTTCATACTCTAATCCTAAGAAAATTTATTTTGGAGAAGCAATATATGTCGCTGCGCTTAACAAAGGTCAAATTGTACCAGCAATGATTTTGGCTCATGAATTTGGTCATCAATTGCAATACACTTATAATTTACCATCAAAGCCAGAAGCGACAGCAAGACCTAATGAATTAGAAGCTGATGGTTTTGCCGGTTATTACATGAAAAGACCTACAGGCTATAACGCTACATGGGAACAAGCTGGACCAGGATTTGAATTTGCTTATGCTATTGGAGACAATAACACTACAAGTCCTGGACACCACGGTACACCTTCACAAAGACGATCTGCAGCACGTTTAGGATGGTATTTAGGAGATTATGCATTATCGGCTAGCGACTTTGATTATAATTTCTTTTACTATTACAACAACGTATTAACAGGATCTTACCGTACGACAACTCCTGAACGAATCAATCCAAAAATTGATGCTTTTATCAAGTCTAAAATGAGTGAATTACAAAAAATTAAATCAGGTGAAATTTCTGCCGAAGAATTTACAAAACTTCAAGACTAATTTCATTTCATAAACTTTAAAAAGAACTATTTTAAACGTCCTTTTATTAAAGTAAAAATACAAAAGAGAGAACGTAGCCGTTCTCTCTTTTTATATGGTATAATCACTGAAATGCACATCTTTACTTCTCATAAACTAAAAAACGACAATTAAATGCTTTATTTAATTGTCGTTTTTTTAAAATATATAGATTACGATTCTTAAGAAACTTCTTCTTCTTCTACCTTTTCTTCTTGAACAGCAAATTCCATGGTATCTTCAGCTTCCGTTGCAACTTCAGGTCTAGACGCTTTAAGTGCATTAAACTTTTCTATTTTTTCTAAATCTTCTTCTTCTCCAGAGAAATATGGAAATACATCCATAATAGGAGATTCTGAAACAGCTGGAATACTATATTCACCCATGGTGCTTTGCATGATTCCCATTGTATTATCAAAAGCCTCTTTTACATCGTTTGCCTGTACTAAAAAATACATATTAGTTTTGCGTTCTTTACCACTTTCTTCGTCATAAGCCAATAAAG
Organism: Flavobacterium sp. Arc3; assembly: GCF_041431375.1. Taxonomy (NCBI): domain Bacteria; kingdom Pseudomonadati; phylum Bacteroidota; class Flavobacteriia; order Flavobacteriales; family Flavobacteriaceae; genus Flavobacterium; species Flavobacterium sp. Arc3. The sequence goes on from NZ_JASMRI010000009.1 coordinate 90,931, forward strand.
AAATTTTTGATTTAAACCAGCGATCACAATTTTCAAAAGGATGAATCTCTGCATAATTAGCCACTTTTATATTGGTGATTTTAAATTCTTCACTGATATAAGCTGACATTTCTTCATTAATTCTACTTTCGGCTTCAGTATAAGATAAAGCATCTACTAAATAAGGTTCATTCGTAATCTTTTGTCCTCCAGTTTCATCAGTTTTTCTATATTTTACCTTGCATTCGTACCAAGTTGTGCTCATCTCTTTATTTTTTAGGATGTCAAAGATAGATTTTAAAGGAAAAAAAATAGAGTATTCATAAAATAGATATTCACAATTTTAGATACTGAATATAAAACTATTATTGTCAGTGCTTTAGCTAATTGACATATACTCCATCACAACCTTAGTTTAGATTGCTATTTAAGGACAGGTTTAAAGTTTAGTGACCCGCTTCTTCTACATCAATATCGATATTTACAATATCAATTGTTTTATTCGCATAGATATAAATGACTACGCCTAAACACACAGAAAGACCCGTTTTAATGTAGTACCCAAAATCGATGTTTTCAAATCCATCAGCAATATCTTTAAGAAATTGACCGAAAAATTGTAATCCCGATGCGATAATTAAAAAAATCATCGCCCAAATTTTAATTCCATTTTTTGCAAATTTATTCTTGGTCATAGTTAAAAAAAGCAAAGTAGACAAAATCAGTAAGGGTAGTAAAACCATTAAATTAAAACCAACTATTGCTACATATAAATTGTTGGCTAATAGAAAAATAAAAATCGTGATTACAGTCCAATAATAAGTCGTATTGTTAAATATCGTCTTTTCCATAATTAATTTTGATTACTAATAACTACCGCTAATATATTAAAAACCTACAGGTAAAATAGAAATGTCATAATTATTTTCTCACACGATTTAAAGTTCCATACCTGAATAAAGCTCTCTATCATATCCGAAAGAAAACAGATAATACTCTTGTTAATATTATGTTAAATAAAAATTAAACAAGCGTTTAATTTAAACGGTTGTTTAATTTTGCAACATAATAAACACCTATGTCTGGAATTCCTGATTTTAACGAAAAACAAATTCATATTCTCCAAGTAGCGGAATCGCTATTTGCTGAGAAAGGATTTGATGGTACTTCAATTAGAACGATAGCAAAGATAGCAAAGATTAATATTGCTATGGTGTCGTATTATTTTGGATCAAAAGAACGCCTATTAGAATCACTGGTACTATTTAGGACGTCAAATTTAAAATTATTAATTGATAATTTACTGACAGAAAATGGCCAACCTATTGACAAGGTTAATAAACTGATAGAAATTTACATTCATCAGATAAATGCTAACAAAGGTATTTATAGAATATTACATTTTGAAGTTGCCACTAAAAAGCGGGATTTAAACGTCAAGGCTTTTAATGATTTAAAGAAAAGTAATCTTAAATCATTAGAAATAATTATTAAGCAAGGTCAAGCAGAAGGCGTTTTTAATAAAGAGGTTTCAATTCAATTAATTACCCCTACAATTTTAGGTACTTTTTTTCATTTTCATATGAATAAAGAATATTTCGTTGAAATATTAAACCTTACAACCGAAGAATTATACAACAATTACATATTAACCAATCTGACAAAACACATTCAACAAACAATCAAAGCACTTCTTATATATGAAAGTTAGTCAATTCATGCTTTTTGGAATTTTCTTCATTGGGATTTCCTCAGTACAAGCACAAGAGAAAACAAGTTTAACATTAGATGAAGCCATTCATTTAGCTTGGGAGAAAAGTAACCAAGTTTCACTGGCCAATACTAAAGTAGAAACTAAAAAACAGGAGTTACAATCCGTTAAAAACAGTAGCTATCCCGATTTTAAAATTTCAGGACAGTACCAATATTTAACGAATGCTTCGGTGGATTTTAAACTTAATAAGGATGCAAGCAGTACTGATACAGCTACTCCTGCTCCTAACCAATTATTGTTAGGTCAAGTGAATGCAAGTTTGCCATTATTTGCTGGTTTTAAAATTCAAAACAACATCAAGGCATATAATCATTTATATGAAGCCGAAAGTGCAAATGCACTGCAAACTAAGGAAGATATAGCGATGCAAGTAGTGAATTACTATGCTACTCTTTATAAAGCAGAAAAAACGGTTGAGCTTTTAAAAGAAAATCAAAAAAGTGCTGAACAACGTGTTACTGATTTTTTAGCTTTAGAAAAAAACGGAATTATTCCGCGTAATGATTTACTTAAATCACAATTACAAGCTTCTAAAGTGCAATTGTCATTAGATAATGCAAAAAGTAATTTAAACGTGATTAACTTCGAATTAGTGAACCTTTTAAAAATGGATCCTAGTACAAAATTAACCGTTAATGAAAGTGACTTTGCTAACTTTGAAATGAACAACATTCCTACGTCTGACGTTAGTGCATTTGAGAATCGTAAAGATTTAGAAGCTGTTCGTTTACAACAACAAGCTAGTTTAGATTACATAAAAGTAGCTAAAAGTGGTTATTATCCTTCGATTGCAATCATAGGTGGTTACACTGCTTTAGACCTTAAAAATGTAATTACAGTTCAAAATGCTATGAACATAGGTGTTGGCGTTTCTTATGACTTAAGTGGTATTCTTAAAAACGGTACAACAGTAAAAATTGCCGAAAGCAAATCATTAGAGGTTAAAAATCACGAAGCATTGTTAACGGACCAAATCAAAGTTCAGGTTCAAAAAGCAATAGAAGATTATGATTTAGCTTTAAAACAAGATATTGTTTACAACCAAGCCGTTGAACAAGCATCAGAAAACTACCGAATCATAAAAGATAAATACGATAATGGATTATCTGACACCAATGATTTATTAGAAGCAGATGTTGATCAATTAGAGTCAAAAATCAATAAGACTTTATCTAAGGCAAATGTTATTCAAAAATATTACGAACTACTTTCTGTAAGTGGACAATTAAACCAAACCTTCAATCTTTCAAAAATATAATCAGCATTAAAATGGAAAAGAAAAAAACCAATACCAAGTTTATCATAATAATTACTTCATTAGTGTTAATAGGTGTTATTTATGGTTCATATAAATATATTCACTCACTTTCTCACGAAACTACTGATGATGCTCAGATTGAAAAAAACATGAACCCTATTATTCCTAGAGTTTCTGGTTATGTATCAAAAGTTTTTATTAAAGACAACGATTTTGTAAAAAAAGGAGATACTTTATTTACTATTGATAAGAAAGATTACCAATTAAAAATTGACGAAGCAACAGCATCATTGGCTGCAGCCGAAGGAAATTTTGAAGTTTCAAAAGCTGATTCAGGAAGTATTTTAGCTTCGGTATCTGTATCTGATGCAAATGTAAAATCTGCTGCTGGAAATATCGAAACTGCAAAAATTAGATTAGGTCGAGCAACAAGTGATTTTGCTCGTTACGAAAACTTATATAAAAGCCACACCATTACTAAGCAACAGTATGAACAAGCTTTAGCAACAAAACAAGAAGCAGAGAGCCAAGTGCGTATTTTACAACAACAAGAAAAAGCTAGCTCTTTTCAAACATCAGTTATTAAAGCAAAAGGAAATGTTTCTAACAAACAAACAGATGTTGCTGCTGCAAATATTAAAAGAGCACAAGCAATGCTAGAAACAGCACAATTGAACTTAACCTACACAGTAATTACTGCTGCAATTGACGGTCAGGTATCTAAAATTGATATTCAACCAGGACAATTAGTTCAACCAGGGCAATCTCTTTTTTACATCATCAATAACAATGAGGCTTGGGTAGTTGCTAATTTTAAAGAAACGCAATTGAACAAAATGGTTACGGGTCAAAAAGTAACAATCAAAGTGGATGCTTATCCTGATTATGATTTCAAAGGTACCCTTACTTCATTTTCTCCCGCTACTGGATCTCGTTTCTCTATTTTACCTCCTGATAATGCAACTGGTAACTTTGTAAAAACAATTCAACGTTTACCTGTTAAAATAAGCATTGACACTGATAATGATATCGAAAAAATAAAACTATTGCGTCCAGGTATGAACGTGGATGTTGATGTACATATAAAATAAAATGGTACAAGGACAAGGAGAAGACGATTTAGTAGAATATGGCTTTAGAAGGGTTATTATTACGGTAACAGCAGTACTTTGTGCTTTGCTTGAAATTGTAGATACCACTATTGTCAATGTTGCGCTAACGAATATGAGAGGAAGTCTTGGTGCTACACTTACAGATGTTGCTTGGGTAATTACTGCCTACGCTATTGCAAATGTAATTGTGATTCCAATGACGAGCTGGTTGTCACAACAATTTGGTAGACGTAATTATTTTGCTGTTTCCATCATAATATTTACTGTCGCTTCCTTTTTATGTGGAAATGCAACTAATATATGGGAACTAGTAGCTTTTAGGTTTATTCAAGGTTTAGGGGGTGGAGCGCTGTTAGTAACTGCACAAACAATTATTACAGAGAGTTATCCTATTGCAAAACGTGGAATGGCACAAGCAATTTACGGAATGGGTGTAATTGTAGGACCTACATTAGGACCGCCATTAGGAGGATATCTAGTTGATAATTTCTCATGGCCTTACATTTTTTACATCAATATTCCTTTAGGGATTATCGCTACGCTTTTAACATTAAGTTTTGTAAAAAGTCCTAAATATGGTGAGAAATTAAAATCTAATCAGGTTGACTGGTGGGGAATTATTTTACTGGCCACTTTTATTGGCTCATTGCAATTTGTTCTAGAGCATGGTCAACAAGATGACTGGTTTAACAACAAACTGATTGTAACGCTTTCTGCTACCTCACTTTTTGGATTTATTTTATTTATTTGGAGGCAATTAACCTATAAATATCCTATTGTTAATCTAAGTGTTTTAAAAGATGGGAATTTAAGGATTGGTACTTTGATGAGTTTTATATTAGGGTTCGGACTTTACGGTTCTACGCTAATTATCCCCATCTACACGCAGTCCGTTTTAGGATGGACCGCTACTGATGCAGGATTACTCTTAATTCCGGGATCTATTACTACCGCTTTTATGATGCCTATCATTGGTAAATTAATTCAGCGTGGCGTTCCTCAAGGATATATGGTTGGTGCTGGATTTTTAGTGTTTTTTATATTCACTTATATGATGCGTAGCGCCATGACGCCAGATACTGGAGTGGAACATTTGTATTGGTCATTGATTTTAAGAGGTGTTGGTTTAGGATTACTTTTTGTACCTATAACGACCTTGTCTTTATCTACTTTATCTGGTAAAAATATTGGTGAAGGTGCTGCTTTTACTGGAATGATGAGACAATTAGGAGGCTCATTTGGTATTGCAATTATCACCACATTTATTACCCGTTTCAGTCAAGAACACCGTGTAAATCTAGTAGCTCACTTAGATGCTAGTAAGTTTCAAGTTCAAGAACGCGTTCACTTACTGCAACAAGGTTTTATGGCTAAAGGTTTTACAACAAATGAAGCCTTAAAGAAAGCCTACCAAGCCATTGATTATTCGGTGATGAAACAAAGTACGGTGTTGTCTTACATGGACATCTTTAGTTACTTAGGAATTATGTTTTTATGCTGTATCCCAATTGTGTTTTTAATCAAAAAAGGTAAAAACAAAATCAATCCGGCCGATGCAATGCATTAAAAAAATAGATTATAAGCTTGTAAAATAGCTATAAAAAACTTCGCTAAAACCATTCTTAAAAAGAACGGACTTAGCGAAGTTTTTAGTTAAAATAGGTTTATATTTTTACCGCAAACAGTACATTATCTCGTGAAGACTAGGTGATTGTCTTTTGAGAGATTTGCATCAAATTGATAGCCATCATAATTGAAGCCTTTTAAATCTTCTATTGTTTCTGCTTCTTTATCAATAATATAACGCACCATCATACCACGTGCTTTTTTAGCATAAAAACTGATTATTTTTAACTTTCCATCTTTATAATCTTTAAAATCAGGAGTGATTACTGGTACTTTTAATTCCTTTACGTTTACCGCTGAGAAATATTCATTACTAGCAAGATTAACAAACAGTTCATCGTCTTTAAGCTCTTTATTTAAGCTTTTAGTAATGTCCTCTTTCCAAAATTCATATAAATTACTCGCTTCTCCAATAGGCAATTTCGTTCCCATTTCTAAACGATACGCTTGCATTAAGTCTAACGGTTTTAAAACTCCGTACAAGCCTGATAAAATTCTTAACTGATTTTGTAATAAGTCTAATTTATCTGTTGGAATCGTATAAGCATCTAATCCAGTGTAAACATCACCATCAAAAGTATATACCGCTGGGCGAGCATTTTCTGTCGTGAAAGGAGTTTTCCAATCTTTATTGCGTTTCCAGTTTAAGTCGGCTAATTTATCTGAAATATGCATTAATTCAGATAGTTCTTTAGGCGACTGCTGCTTTAACACTTTTTGGATTTGTCTTGATTCTTTAAGGAAGCTAGATTCTGTATATTTTGAAGTAGGTAGTTCCTTCTCGAAATTTAAAGATTTGGCTGGTGATATAACAATTTTCATAAGTAATCCTGTTTCAGGTTCTTTTTAATACAAACTCAAAAGTACAAATTGAAAAACAGTAAACATAACTTTCTAAATCGATTTGTATAATGGTGAGATAGAAAATAAAAATTACAGCAAAATTTAAATATGTAGTTTTTGATTCTGAATTGTATTAGACTACTGCTATTTATAGATTACATTTTTGAGATAGCACATCAAACTCAAGTTAATTACATTTGGTTGTGAGTTTGCGAAGAGTATTAAAAAGCGCTCGGGTCTTATTTTAAAAATGGATTTGATGAATTTAACAAACATATTTTCATATTGGGTAACATGCACAAACCGACTTACTAATATTCAATCTAGATTAACTTTCTTTATTAATATCCTGCTAAATAAGTACTCTGTCAATGTCATTTTTAAGAAACCTATCAACTAAATCGTATAAAAATCACTTTGCATTAGTATCCGATTATCAAAAAAAAAGAATTCAAATTCCTGTTTTAGGATTGTTAATACCGTAACTTCTGATAATATTATGGATTTCTAGGAGGAGATTAGTAACTATTTAGCTATTTTTGTAAATCTAAGAATTAGTCCATTAAATTAGTAACAAAGCGGAAATTCTTCCGGTTTTAGGGTAAAAAGAATACATGAAGACAAAAATAGAAAAAACAATAAAGCGCATTTACAATTCAGATTTATTTAATGAATTTTTTGAAAGCGAAAAATCAACTGGACTTATACTTATAGCTTGCACCATATTTTCTTTGTTTATGGCAAATTCAATATTTGGGACGCAATATATTAACACCTGGCATATGAAACTGGGAGGAGAAAGTTTGGAATACTGGATTAATGATGGATTAATGACCATCTTCTTTTTATTAATTGGTTTAGAATTAGAAAGAGAAATATACGAAGGTGAATTATCAAACATAAAAGATGCTTTATTACCAATATTTGCAGCCTTAGGAGGAATGCTTGTTCCTGCAGGACTGTATTTAATGCTTAACTACGGAACTATTGCACAGGCCGGAGCTGGTATCCCTATGGCAACCGACATTGCTTTTGCATTGGGAATTTTATCTTTATTAGGTAATCGCGTACCACTATCTTTAAAAATATTCTTAACAGCATTAGCGGTAATAGACGATCTAGGAGCTATTATGGTTATTGCCATATTTTATACTAAAACTATTCTTTGGGCTAATCTATTTTATGCATTAGGTACAATGTTAGTATTGTTTGTGCTTAATCGTATGAAAGTTAAAAGTCTTATTCCTTACCTTGTTGGTGGGGTTATTATGTGGTGGTTTATGCTACACTCAGGAATACACGCTACTGTTACAGGAGTATTATTAGCCTTTGTTATCCCGTTTGGGAATGGGGATAAGGAATCTACCTCATCTATTTTACAGCATTTTCTACATAAACCGGTTGGGTTTTTTATACTTCCGCTTTTTGCGCTGGCCAATACAGCAATTGTTATCAGCTCAAACATTGGAGAAACTATCGCTCAGCATTACAGCATTGGAATCGCTTTAGGGTTAATTGTAGGTAAACCATTGGGAATTTATATCTTTAGCCTTTTAGCTGTCTCTTTGGGGATTTGTAAACTCCCTTCTGATTTGAATTGGAAAACAATTATTGGTGTCGGATTTTTAGGAGGTATTGGGTTTACAATGTCTATCTTCATAACGTTACTTGCTTTTGATGACCAAACTATAATTAGCAATGCTAAGTTTATCATTCTTCTTTCTTCTTTAATAGCAGGAATAATAGGCTTCCTCTTTTTGAAAAACACTTTAAAAGAAGGCGTTGATGAAAACAATATTAAATAGTCTTTTTGCTTACATCAACCTAAGCAAGGGAGAAGAAGAAAAGAACAAAGTCTTGGACTTCGTAAAGTCTAACATCTCCTTCAGAGGGTCTAATTTATGGATTTTAGCTTGTGCTATTGTTGTGGCGTCTATAGGATTAAATGTAAATTCTACCGCCGTGATAATAGGCGCGATGTTAATATCGCCGTTAATGGGTCCCATTATAGGAGCCGGTTTTGGACTAGGTGTTTACGACTTCAATTTACTGAAGAAATCCTTAAAAAACCTACTGATTGCGACCCTTGTTGGTCTCGTGGTTTCTACCCTCTATTTTTATATCAGCCCATTTAAAGAAACGCAACCCGAATTATTATCTAGAACTTCACCCAATATCTACGACATTCTTATTGCCTTTTTTGGTGGTTTGGTTGGTGCGATTGCCATAACAAGAGTAGAAAAAGGGAATCCTATACCTGGTGTTGCCATAGCAACAGCGCTTATGCCACCGCTATGTACCGCAGGATATGGTCTGGCATTAGGGAGTTTTAAATTCTTTTTTGGCGCCATGTATTTGTACTCTATCAACTGTGTGTTCATTTGCATTTCTACTTTTTTCATCGTAAAATATTTAAACTACCCTATCAAAAGGCAACTAGATGAGAAAGCACAAAAACAGGTGAAGTATATTATTTCAGGTTTGATCACTGTATTAATCTTACCCAGCATCTATTTTGCCTACCAATTAATTGAAGAAAAAAAATACCAACACCAGGTTGATCTTTTCACGGAAAATGAGTTTTCAAATAAAGGAATTGCCGTTTTGTATAAGAAAACCAAATTCAATCAAAATCCAAAAAAACTGGAACTTGGATTTCTTTCAAAAAGATATAGTGCAGCTGAAATTAAAAAATTAAATCAAAAACTTACAGAGTACGATATAAATAATACTAAGCTTGTTATAATGCAAGACACAACAGATCTTAAAAGTGACATCCTAAACGAAATTAATTTTAACAAATCACAACTAAGTCAAAAAGACGTTTCAATTTTGAGCCTGAAAAATCAGCTTACCGCAAACAAGTACAACAATAAAGCCTTATTAGCTGAAATACAAATCTTGTTTCCTGAGGTAAATAATATTTCAATGTCCAATCATACTTTTAATGAAAGTACAGACAGCACTAAAACGGTACCCGTATTAATCTACAAAAGTATAAAGGGCCTTCCGCAAACCTCCGAAGAGAAATTATCTCTGTGGTTACAAAAACGCTTAGTTAAAGATGATGTTGAAGTCTACAGGCAACCTATCAAATCGGTTAATAAAATAGAAGTAAAAGGAGTCGTTAAAAAATAAGATTATTTAGATACTAGACCTAAAAAAGTTCACATCGTAAAGCTTCATTTTCTATAAGAAGTGCTTCTTTTCACCTTAATAGCTTATAAGATTTGTGGTTTTTGCGTTTAAAATTAGACATAAATTTGGGGCTGCCTGTTGGTTTAAATCCTTCAATACTCAAATTAGCAAAATCATTCTTCCATTTTATAATAGTAGATTCTAATAGTATACAACAAACAGCTTTTACTTAAAGATAGATATTCTGGTGATAATGATTTTAAAATCAATGGAACAGATTCTGTTTTTAGAAAGCGATAACCTATTGCCTCCGTATTAATTGCATAATCTAATCCCTTTTTGCAGTTGGGATTTTGAAAGTCCGTTTTGCTTTGAAAAACAACACCGCACGATTGATGTTCGTCTAAAACCGATTGCACACATTCAAGTTTAAAGGTGTAAATATTCTTAACTTTTCTTTCCATAAAAAATGCCCCAAATAGTTGCTAACTTTTTGGGGCATTTCTAATGTGAGACTCTTTTATGTCTATTTTTTTCTTTATTTAGGATCTAAAATCAAAGCGATTCGTTGAATACAATCCGCATAATGGTATTTAGTTTCTGTGCTTACAGCGCTATTCTTTGCTGTTCCCAATACCGATTTTAAGTTTGTTAACTCACCTCTTACTAAAGCTCTAACATCAGATTGTGATACATTGTAATAATCTCCAGAACGACTCGGTTTAATTTCCTCCGTCATAAGGTATTCCATTCTTTCAATATAGGCACGTTGTAAGTTTCTGCGGTAAATTGACACTGTTGTAACAGTACTAGCTTCTTTCCAGATTCCTTTTCGCATATCACGAAGTAAATCCAAAGCAGTATAATTAGCTGTTCCTAAAATTTCAGCATCCATTAATCGCCCAATACGATCAAAACTCAAGACATTATTCAAATGTCTTGCTTGTAAATTTCTAAAACGATCTGTATAACCAGAATAATCTGTATTTCTTAAAGTCTTCACATTCACCAACCAAGTAGGCGAAGCAAAAGCATTCTTTTGCAACCACTGCATCGCTTCTTGCTGCTGTGCTTTAGGAACGACCGTATAAATAACCCCTTTTTGATTTGGCTTTTTAGTATCTTCAAATACGCCCCCCACATTGGTAACAACATGACCTACGTACCTGCTCCAGACATCCAGCATTTCTTTATATAATTCATCTAAATCCTCGTAACTATTAGTCACATCACTAGTCCATTCTGACAAATGTGTCGCAACGTATTCTAAATTTTTAAGGCCGTAGCTACTCGCTTTCATCGAGCTATTCCCAATATCTTCTGTCTGTGAAGTAGGATCAAAACTGCTACTTTGTTTACCAAACTTATACATTGGGTCTCCCGCTTTTTCCAGAATCCATTTATCTAAAGTAGGTACTTCTGCCTCTGGAGAAACCGAGTTAGGAATTACTCTGTAGCCCCAATTTACTGCATAATGATCGTACGGTCCCATTTGACGAATAAAGCGCACTCCTTCGTCTCCTGGTTGCGCTATATAATTGAAACGGGCATAATCCATTAAACTCGCTGCTATTCCGTTTTTTTGTGTAAAAGCTGCATTTCTATAATTCTCGGTATCATAGGCGCAACTCGCTCCCATATTGTGTGGAAAACCAAGTGCATGTCCTACTTCATGAGCAATAACAAAACGCATCATCTCGCCCATTTCCTCATCACTAGTATTTAGTGTTCGTGCCGATGGATTAGCAGCTCCTGTTTCTAATAAATAGCGATTACGGTACGAGCGCAGGTGGTTGTGATACCAAATTACGTCACTCTCAATTATTTCTCCCGTGCGGGGATCAGAAACACTCGGCCCTACTGCATTACGCGTTGTGCTAGCTACATAACGTATTACAGAATAGCGCATATCCTCCGGACTAAAATCAGGGTCTTCTTCCTTTGTTGGTGGATCTTTGGCGATAATAGCATTTTTAAAACCTGCCGTTTCAAATGGTTTTTGCCATTCTTCAATACCTTGTTTGATGTATTTACGTAATTTTTCTGGTGTGGCGGGATCAATGTAATATACGATAGGCTTTATCGGTTCTACCAGTTCCCCTCTGGCGTAAGCCTCAGGATCTTTTGGTTCTAATCGCCATCTACGGATGTACGTTTTACTATCTGATTTTAACTCCTCACTTCCATAATCATATTGACTCATGGTAAACCAGCCCACCCTTGGATCGGCGAGACGAGGTTGCATCATTTTTTCAGGTAGTAAGATCATCGATTGGTTCATCTGGATACTAATCGTTTCCGTATCTTCAAGTACGGGAGGTTTACCCGCATTATATGTAAAATCCTGAATTACCTCAATATTCATCGGAAAACTTTTCATAGCAGTAATAAAACTGCGGGAGTCATCCATGCCTTTTACTTTATAAGCTTCTCTCATATTAGCCGATAATCCACTAATAGCTTTAACATCACTTCCATAAAATTTGGTTACATCAATCACCGTATTAGCTGAATCTTTACTGAAAGCAACAATATCAAAGGCGAAAAGAGTGGGTTCGTAATTATTGTTTCTCACAGAAATACTAATTGGCAAACTATCATTGGCCACCGCAGTATAAGACTTTAATTTGATTAAAATTTTATCTTGGAAACGTTGCCAAACAACCAATTGCTCGTTTGTTTCTGAACCCGCATTAACATAACCACCGCCCAAATTAGAAGGTAACTTCGATAGTCTGCTGACTAAAAGCATATCCTTATCCAATAATTTATTGGGGATTTCAAAATAATATTTTTTATCTACTTTATGCACTGTAAACAAACCGTCATCTGAGACAGCACCTTTAGTAATTACCTTATCATAGGGTTTAATTGTTGCCTCTGGTTTTTTCTCGGCTGGAGCAACGACTTCTGCTTTTTTATTCTTTTTCTGATCGATGTGCCACTTTTTTTGGGCGAATGCTAGACTTGGTGCAAATATAAAAGCAGCCAATGTACTTAAAATGAATATTTTCTTCATTTAATGGTTGTTTAATGATTAATCAGCACCAAAAATAATTTTAAGCCTCTCTATAATCGTTTTAATAAGCACATTTAACTTATAATTAACAACTGTACAAGAGTCCATTTTACGTAGACTGAACGTGTTTTTTTAGTTAATGCTCTTTCAATACTACAATGGAGCAAGTTTCAGATTTTATATTAACATAATACTTGCGATATTTGCTTTATAATATGAAATAGAATGAATCCGCAGCAAACTATTAATGACAATCGCATTGCAGCAGCAATAGACTATATCATCCAGAATTTTAAAGACAAACTCAACCGTGATGAAGTTGCTGCCATAGTACATCTGAGTCCCTTCCATTTTCAAGGCCTTTTTTCAGAGTGGGCAGGAAACAGCAACCTTAAAATTCAAGGAACTTCGCGCTTCAAATCAGGCAAGCGACTAAAAAAAGAAAATCGAGTGTTTTTTACCTCTGAGGCAGAAGCAATTCAAAACAATTTCCGACCTTGTGGTCATTGCATGAAAACAGCATACAAACAATGGATTTATTCAGCACCGGATTAGACGAAAACCAAAACCTGCTCCCTAAAGACGGAACGGTGCTCTATTATGGCCACATCATGCCGTTGCAGAAAGCCAACTTTTATCTAAAGAACTTATTGGAAACCATTGCCTGGAAAAACGACGAAGCGATCATCTTTGGCAAACTCATTATTACTAAAAGAAAAGTAGCTTGGTACGGCGATACCAATTTTAACTATACCTATTCTAACACCACCAAGCAAGCCTTAATCTGGACTCCCGAGTTACTGAAATTAAAATCCCTTGTAGAAGAAAAAACAGGGGAAACATACAATTCCTGTCTGCTCAATTTATACCATAACGGTAATGAAGGTATGGCTTGGCACAGTGATGGCGAGAAAGATCTTAAGAAAAACGGAGCAATTGCCTCAGTGAGCTTTGGTGCAGAAAGAAAGTTTGCCTTCAAACATAAAGACAGCAAGGAAACTGTATCAAAAATCTTAGCCCACGGCAGCTTGTTAGTGATGAAAGGTACAACTCAGACTCATTGGTTGCACCGCCTACCTCCTACTACACGCGTCACTACTCCGAGAGTGAACCTCACTTTTAGAACAATTGAGTTGAAGTAAGCTACTGCTTGCGTTAAGAGTATATGCCAATATCACTAAAAGGGGGTATTGGATTCCAACTTTACAATCCTTTTATTTACGAATAAGCTAAAATACTTTTGGATATCATTTTTTGTCGTGGAAAATAATCCAGAAGTAAAATCTAGTAATCAACATTGTTAAAAATTGTTGAAGTATTCAAAACATCAAAATATCAAGTATTTCCACATGTCCTTTTTAGAGATATAATCATAAATGAAGAACGCATTTTAAAAGCACTGAATAAGTAAACAGTAACTCTATTTACATTAACACTGTTAGTTAGTAAATAATTTGTTTCCCATAAACATAACCAAAAAACAATACTATTATGAAAAGTGAATGGATTGCAACCTATGAAGGTTCTGAAATAAAAGTACGTAACGGCTGGTTTACTGGCGAAAAATTATTTGTAAATAATCAATTACAGGACGAACAATTAAATTTCATTACTCCAAGTCAAATGACCGGAAAACTAACAGCTACAAATGGAGCAGAACTAAATATTAAAACCAATCTCTCAGGTTTTTTCTCTGTAAGCTGCAGACTGTTTGTAGACAATAAAAAAGTTGAATTGCAACAAACCAAGTAATTAGTTTACTATATATTAATCATTGCTGGATTTAACTCAGTCCTATTACTAAAAGTAATTAAAACATAAAAAATCCCTCTCGATTGTTATCAAGAGGGATTTTCATTAACGTCAATATCTGAGACAATCCTACAGTAGGCCAAGACTTTACTCGCCTTCTTCTGTTAAATTAGTTTTAGAATACCCTCTCCATTTCTCAATACAATCTTGAAAATCTTGAGGCAGTTCCGTATCAAAACGCATCATCTCACCCGTTGTAGGATGAACAAATCCAAGCGTTTTGGCATGTAAAGCCTGTCTTGGTAATATTTTAAAACAATTGTCTATGAACTGTTTGTATTTAGTAAACGTCGTTCCTTTCAAAATCAAATGACCGCCATAACGCTCGTCATTAAATAAAGTATGACCAATGTGCTTTAAGTGAACACGTATTTGATGTGTTCTTCCCGTTTCCAGTTGGCATGATATCAATGTCACATAACCAAAACGTTCCAAAACCTTATAATGTGTAACTGCTGGCTTCCCTATTTCAGGATCAGAAAAAACAGCCATTTGCATACGGTCTTTTACGTGACGCGCCACATTACCTTCAATAGTTCCTTCATCAGCAACTACATTCCCCCATACAAGAGCCACATACTCCCTTTCGGATGTTTTAGCTTCAAATTGTTTGGCCAAATGTGACATGGCAGCTTCCGTTTTAGCAATAACCAATAATCCTGAAGTGTCTTTGTCAATTCGGTGTACTAGTCCAGGTCTTTCGCTGCTGTTCATTGGCAAATTATCAAAATGATAAGCCAACGCATGCACTAAAGTTCCAGTATAATTTCCGTGTCCGGGATGAACAACCATTCCTGGTTTTTTGTTAATCAACAACAAGGTATCATCTTCATAAACAATATCTAGCGGAATATTCTCCGGTATAATATGATTTTCATAAGGCGGATGCGTCAGCATCACACGTACTACATCAAAAGCTTTTACTTTGTAATTTGACTTTACGGTCGCATCGTTCACAAAAATATTTCCTTCCGTAGCTGCAATTTGAATTTTATTTCGGGTTGCATTTTGAATCAAGCTCATCAAGTATTTGTCAATTCGCAAAGGCGCTTGTCCTTTAGGAACTTCAAATTTAAAGTGTTCGTATAATTCTTCTTCTAAGTCAACTGACTCTACATTATTGTTCATTTGGTAATTCTTCTGTTGGATTTGCACTCTCATCCGTTCCTAAATCTTCTTCATAACTCGCTTTCCCGTCACCTAAAACCAAATCGATTTTAGAAGACTTCAAGACTTTATCCCCCGGTTTTATATTTCTACCCTTGAAACGCATTTCTAGCACCATGTCTTTTCCAAGATTTGGCACATAGGTAATCGTTCCTTCTTCAAGTCCTAACGCTTTTAAAGTAGGAACCGCTTCACGATACGTTTTATTTATTAAATCAGGAATTTTCACGGATGAAAACCCAGAACTGTTAATTTTAATATAGACTTTTCTCCCTACTTTCACTTTAGCCCCTGGCAAAGGATCCTGTTGTACCACAGAAAACTTAGGGTAGTCGCTTTTATAATTCACGCTATCCAGTAATACATAATCAAGATCTAACTCATCCAGTTTTTCTTCGACTTGCTCCTCCGTTAATTTACTCAAATTAGGAACTGTAATTTCATTTCCGTGATCTGTAGTAAAAGTCAACCAGTGCATAAAGAGAAATCCCAAAACGGCAATTATCAAAACGGCTAGAAATACTTGAACAAGAAACACACGGCTGGTAAGATATTTACGTAAACTCATAAATTTATTTTTATAATACGGCAAAGATATACCTTATTCGTTTCAAAAAAAATGATAATTTTGTTTAATACTATTTAACGTCCGTTAGCAGCCTTGTTAGAAATACATTTTTAAAATGTTACTTAGCAAAGCAGACATTAATTAGGAGCTATTTCCTGCTATCCGCTATATCTTTTCCTGCTCTCGTTAAAAAACGAGAACAAGAAAAGGATGTCGCTTCTATCAGGGCTAGTTCAATTCGTTTTCAAAACATAAATTTGAGTTGAAATAATACTCTAAACCTAAAACAAAAAAGAATGAAAAACATTGCCATTATCATGGGCGGTTATTCCAGTGAATATAAAATATCCCTAATCAGTGGGAATGTAGTATACCAATTTTTAGATAAAAACAAATACAAAGGGTTTTGCGTCCATATTTTAAAAGAAAAATGGGTTTACGTAGACGATGCCGAAACAGAATTCCCCATCGATAAAAATGATTTTTCAGTTACCGTTGACGGAACTAAGATTAATTTCGACTGCGTTTTCAATGCCATACATGGAACTCCAGGTGAAGATGGACTTATGCAAGCCTATCTTGAATTGCTAGAAATTCCACAAACCTCTTGTGATTACTACCAGTCAGCACTTACCTTCAATAAAAGAGATTTTCTTTCTGTGTTAAAACCATACGGTATAAAAAGTGCCGTTTCGTATTACTTAAATAAAGGGGACAAAATCTATACAGACGAAATTGTAAAAAAAGTAGGATTGCCTTGTTTTGTAAAACCAAATAAAGCAGGATCCAGTTTTGGAATTTCAAAAGTAAAAACCGAAGCTGAATTGCCTATTGCCATCGAGGTGGCTTATCAGGAAGACAACGAAATCATCATAGAAAGCTTCCTTGACGGGACCGAGGTTACCGTGGGTGTTATCAACTACAAAGGAATAATAACCGTTTTACCTATCACTGAAATTGTTTCAGACAATGATTTCTTTGATTACGAGGCAAAATATCTTGGAAAATCACAAGAAATTACACCGGCCAGAATTTCTGATGAAATGACGGAGAAAGTAGGTGCTATCGCTAAAAGAGCCTACGAACTGCTAAAAATGAAAGGCTTCTCTAGAACAGAATTTATCATTGTAAATGACGAGCCCTTCATGTTAGAGATGAACACTATTCCAGGTTTGACACCAGAAAGCCTAATTCCGCAACAATCGTTGGCAGCGGGAATTCCTCTGAAAGATTTGTTTACCAATGCAATAGAATTAGCTCTAAAATAATAATAATTCATGAAGGATATTTTTGAATGGAGTCGCATTTTATTTAACGATCTACCCGAAATTTTTCTTTTCGAGGTCATTTTTCGTTCCGTAATAATGTTTACTGTGCTTTTGCTGACCTTAAAAATTGCAGGAAAAAGAGGCGTTAAACAACTTTCTGTTTTTGAAACTGTAATTATTATTGCATTAGGATCTGCTGCCGGTGACCCCATGCTTTATGAAGACGTTTGAATTCTTCCCGCAATTACAGTGTTTGTAGTTATCATTCTTCTGTATAGAATGATAACTTGGCTAGCTGCAAAGAACAAAACTTTTGAAGAATTTATAGAAGGAAAAACAGAATGTATAATTAATGAGGGGAGATTTTCAATCACTACATTCAAAAAAGAAAGCTTAGCGCAAGATGAATTTTTCTCGGAACTCCGTCTAAAATCTATTGAACATTTAGGGCAAGTAAAAAATGCTTTTATGGAAACTTCTGGCGAAATCAGCACCTTTTACTATGAAGATGAAGAAGTAAAATTTGGCTTACCCATACTCCCCTTTTTGTTTAATGCTAAGAGTAAAATGATAGCTGAAAGCGGAATCTATCCCTGTACCTTTTGTGGTTTTACAGAAGAAAAAAAAACCAGGAGTAGCGATATGCCACCACTGCAAAAAACAAGAGTGGGTTAAAGCAATTAAAACAACTCGTATAACTTAAATCTAATTTATTATTTTAAATTTGATGATTAAGAATAAACCTCAATGAGAAAAGCCATATTTCCTGGATCGTTTGATCCTATAACATTAGGACACGAAGACATTATAAAAAGAGGAGTCTCTCTTTTTGACGAAATAGTTATTGCAATTGGTGTTAATGCCGAAAAAAAATACATGTTTTCCCTAGAAGACCGAAAGCGTTTTATCGAGGAAACATTCAAAGACGAACCAAAAGTTACGGTGATTACATATGAAGGACTGACGATTGATTTATGTCATAGAATCAAAGCGGATTTCATTCTGCGTGGTTTACGTAACCCTGCCGATTTTGAATTCGAAAAAGCCATCGCACACACAAACAGACATTTGTCAAAAATAGAAACGGTATTTTTACTTACCGCAGCACGTACTTCCTATATCAGTTCCAGCATTGTCCGTGACGTATTAAGAAACGGCGGTGAATACCAAATGTTAGTTCCAAAAGCCGTGAGAGTTAAGTAGTCATTAGTGTTCCGTTTGCAATAAACAGACACTAAATAGCATAAAACTAGAGGAAATACTTAAATAACCGTATTTTCGCCAAATCATAACAAATTTCAACAATGAGCATAGAAAGAGAATTAAACAAAAGAAGCGGATCGAAATGTGAACTTTGTGCAGCAACTGAAAACCTAAAAGTATACGAAGTTCTACCTACTAAAAAAGGCGGATTAGACGAAAGTATAATGGCTTGTAGTACCTGTATTGACCAAATCGAAACACCGGGAAATGAAGATCTAAACCATTGGAGATGTCTTAACGACAGCATGTGGAGCGAGCATACTGCAGTGCAAGTAGTTTCTTGGAGAATGTTGAGCCGTTTGCGTTCTGCGGGTTGGCCTCAAGAATTAATCGACCAAATGTATTTTGACGAAGATACTTTAGCCTGGGCTCAAGCGACGGGTGAAGGAGAAGAAGATGAAAACAAAGTCATCCACAGAGACAGCAACGGAGTTATTCTGGAAATTGGTGACTCAGTAGTTTTGATCAAAGATTTAAAAGTAAAAGGTTCAAGTATGGTAGCAAAACAGGGAACTGCGGTGCGTAACATCAGACTAGATCATGAAAATGCCGAATTCATTGAAGGTAAAGTAGACGGGCAAACGATCGTAATCATTACACAATACGTGAAGAAAATATAGTTTTAAAATTCAGATTGCATAAAAAAATACGTTTTGAAAATTCAAAACGTATTTTTTTTGTTTTAACCTTAAATATATTATTATATCCGTATTCAAAAGTTAAAAAATAAATTATTCATCAATAACACCAATGCCACATAACAATAATCCGTCAAAGTGAATTTATTTGAAATAATATTTATAGTTTTAACTTCTTAACTACAAATAATTCAAAATATATTTTATGAGTGCACATCTAAAAAAAACACTTTCACCCGTATTACTGTGGGGGCTTGGAGTAGGTTATGTGATTTCAGGAATGTATTTTGGTTGGAATTTAGGATTGGAGAAAGGAGGCACTTTTGGAATGGCAATCGCCACTTTCATCATAACAATCATGTACGTTTGTTTTAGTTTTTCCTATTGTGAATTATCTTGTGCCATCCCTAAAGCAGGTGGTGGTTTTGATTATGCTAACAGAGCATTTGGCAAAGACATAGGGTTTATTACTGGACTGGCACAAATTATAGAATTTGTATTCGCCCCACCTGCAATTGCTATAGCTATTGGCGCGTATTTAAATCTTTCTTTCCCTCAAATCCCCATTTTACCTACAGCAATTATAGCATATCTATTATTTACAGCTCTAAATATTTTTGGCGTAAAAATCGCCGCTACATTTGAATTATTTATTACCATATTAGCTGTCGCCGAATTAATACTATTCTTTGGCGTAACAATTCCTCATTTTTCTTCCGAAAAATTCACCCTTAATGCAAGTATAAATGGTTGGGAAGGTGTTTTTGCTGCTATCCCTTTTGCAATATGGTTTTTTCTTGGTATTGAAGGCGTGGCAAATGTAGCCGAAGAAACGATAAATCCTCAAAAAGATATTACCAAAGGATTTGGGAGCGCCATACTGACTCTTGTGGTATTATGCGTTATGGTTTTTACAGCAACCATAGGCGTTGGAGACTGGGAAAAAGTAGTTTACAAAGGAGATGGCAGTTTATCCGATTCTCAGTTACCAATGGCTATGGGAATGGCGCTATCAACAGATAGTATGATGTACCATTTACTGATAGGAGTTGGACTTTTTGGTCTAATAGCGTCTTTCCACGGACTAATACTTGCTGGAGGAAGAGCCACTATGGAATTTGGAAAAATAGACTTCGCGCCAAAATTCCTAGGCAAAGTACATCCTAAATTTCTAACTCCTGCCAACGCGTTAATTGTAAATACACTTATAGGAATTGCCGCTTTATTTACCAATAAAACGGGCGAAATAATAACTATAGCTGTTTTTGGAGCGCTTACATTATATATTCTTTCGATGATGTCGCTACTTCGATTAAGAAAATCAGAACCCAACTTAGAACGTCCTTTTGTTGTACCTTTATATCCTGTTCTACCCATTACTGCATTATTAATTGGTCTTATTTCATTAATAGCAATGATTTATTTCAATCCTATTTTGGCTTTATGGTATTTTGGAGCAATACTTTTAGGCTATTTATTGTTCAAGATTTTCTATAAATCAGAATAGTAATTTTATACCTCTTCCAACATTATTAAGCATGATAAATCATAACAATGTTTAAACATACTGTAAATAATACTGTTTTTGTTTTCAATTCTTTAGCCGAATTAATGGCGAAAGCCACTCCCTTGCGTTCTGGCGATCAACTGGCTGGGATTGCTGCACAATCTTATCAAGAACGGGTAGCCGCTCAAATGGCATTGGCTCACTTACCCATCAGTGAATTCTTGAACAATCCCTTAATTCCGTATGAAATTGATGAAATAACCCGCTTGATTTTTGATACTCACGATAAAGAGGGTTTCAAAAATATAGCACATCTTACCGTAGGTGATTTTCGCAATTATTTACTCGACAATAAAATACAAAAAAAAGAACTCACTGCTTTGCAGAAAGCAATAACTCCGGAAATAGCAGCTGCTGTTTCAAAAATCATGAGCTTGCAAGATCTAATTTTGGTGAGTTCAAAATGTGAGGTGATTACAAAATTCCGAAGTACCGTTGGTCTGAAAGGACATTTATCCACACGACTTCAACCTAATCACCCAACAGATGATGTCAAAGGAATTTTAGCCTCAGTAATTGATGGCTTATTTTATGGAAATGGAGATGCACTGATTGGTATCAATCCTGCTTTTGATAATATCACCACTCAAATAAATTTATTGAAGATGCTCGACGATATGCGATTGCAGTATCAAATTCCCACACAAATGTGCGTCCTTAGTCATATAACCAATACCATTATGGCAATTGAACAAGGCGCTCCCGTAGATTTAGTTTTTCAATCTATTGGAGGAACCGAAAAAACAAATGCGAGTTTCGGAATCAATTTAGCGCTACTAAAAGAAGGATATGAAGCCGCACAATCTTTATCCCGAGGAACTATTGGTACTAATGTTATGTACTTTGAAACAGGACAAGGCAGCTCTCTTTCTTCTAATTCACACTATGGAATAGATCAACAAACGCTCGAAGCACGTTCTTATGCCGTGGCCCGTGCCTTTGATCCTTTTTTAGTGAACTCAGTAGTGGGTTTTATTGGACCTGAATATTTATATGATGGAAAACAAATAATTAGAGCTGGTCTAGAAGATCATTTTTGTGCCAAAATAATGGGTTTACCAATGGGCTGTGACGTTTGCTATACCAATCATGCCGAAGCAGATCAAGATGATATGGACGTTTTATTGACGCTTTTAGGAACTGCAGGTTGTAATTTCATAATGGGAATTCCGGGATCAGATGATATTATGCTTAATTATCAAAGTACTTCCTTTCACGATGCCTTATATATTAGAAAATTGCTGGGTTTGAAACCCGCACCTGAATTTGAAGAATGGCTTATCAATATGGGAATTATGAATCACAAAAACGAACTCTTGCTTTCCCAAAATCAGAATAAATTATTAGAACTAATAAAACGGTAATACTATTTAAAAGTATGGAATTAGACAACTGGCATCAATTAAAAGAATTTACCAATGCAAGAATTGCACTTGGTAGAGCTGGAAATGCACTACCTACCAATGAAGTATTACAATTGCGGATGGCACATGCTCTTGCAAAAGATGCGATAAGTACCGAAATAGATGTTCTAAATATCAAGGAAGATGCAAAAAAAATTGGATTAAACATCGTTTTCACACAAAGTCAGATTACAAATACCAGTGAATATCTTCGAAATCCAAATAAAGGACGGGTACTCCATGATCAAAGCTGTACCCAACTAAAAGAATATCCCCAAAAAAAAGCAGATTTATGCATCATTATTGCTGATGGACTTTCGGCAGAAGCAGTGAATCTTCATGCAATGAAGCTAATCGAAGTGTTGCTTCCGAAACTAAAAATCAAAGATATCGGACCCATAATTGTTGTGAAATATGGAAGAGTAGCCATTTCGGATGAAATTGGAGAAATTTTAGATTCTAAAATTGCTTTGATATTAATTGGAGAAAGACCAGGTTTGAGTTCCCCTACAAGTATGGGAGCTTACATCACTTTAAATCCAAAAAAAGGAAACACAGATGAAAAAAGAAATTGTGTTTCTAACATTCAACGTGATGGATTACCCTATGAATTTGCGGCTCAAAAATTAACCTATTTGATACAACAAATGGTTAGCAGACAAATATCGGGTGTGGCTTTAAAAGATGATTTTACTGATTATTACGTATCTGAATAAATTTAAATTAATAAAAAAACTACAACTTTAGACGTTCTTTAAACATCAAAAATTGTAGGTTTTTAAATTATTAAATAGATTTAAGATTGCTACTAAATCTATTCCTCTTCTTTCTTAATCACTTTTCTAGCCACTTCGATTTTGAACTTTTTCCCTTTCATTTTTTCATCCTGGATGTTATGAAGCAAGTCTTTTACTTTATTAAATTTGACTGCCGCAAAAGAAATAAAATCTTTTACTTCAATTAATCCTAAATCGCCTTTTTCTAATTTTCCTTTTTGAGAAAAGAAACCTACAATATCGATTTTATTTAATTTATTCTTCTTTCCGCCACTTATGTAGATCGTTTGAAACTCTGGAGGTTTTGGCAATGAAACCGTATCTTCTACTTTAAAAACTTCCATTCCGTAATTAATATAGTCCACTTTTTTCTCACTTTCATGAGCAATCACATAGGCTGTTCCCGTAGCAAGCATACGCGCCGTTCTACCGTTTCTATGCGTGAACTCATCCTCTTTTGAAGGTAAGTGATAATGGATAACATGATTCATTTCAGGAATATCAAGACCACGAGCAGCTAAATCAGTAGTGATTAAGTAACTCACACTTCCATTTCTAAATTGGATTAAGGCCCGTTCTCTCTCGTCTTGATCCATTCCGCCGTGATAATAAGTAGAATAGATGCCCTTTTCGTTTAAAGTATCACTAATACGCTCTGCAGCATCTCTATGGTTACAAAAAACAATAGCCGATTGCGATTTCAACGAACAAATAAGATTAAACAAACTCCCTATCTTATCTCTTTCCTTAGAAACAACCAATTTTGTCGAAAGATTACTTTCTTGCTCGTTTTCTGGAATAAAGTCTAAAATCGTCGGATTTACAACTCTGGTATATTTTGGAATCTCAATATCTGAAGTAGCCGAAACTAAAACGCGTTTGTTCAGTTTCGTTAGTTTCCCAATTATAAATGACATTTGCTCATGGAAACCCAATTGCAGTGATTTGTCAAACTCATCTAAAATCAAGGTCTGAATTTTATCAGTTCTAAAAGTACCTCTGTCAATATGATCTGCAATACGCCCCGGAGTTCCTATTAAAACAGCTGGCGGATTACTTAAATTCTTTATTTCGGTCTCGATAGAGTGACCTCCGTAACATACATTTACTTTGTAATCTGTACCCATTTTTTTCCAAACTTGCTCAATTTGCAATCCTAATTCTCTTGAAGGAACCAGAATTAAACATTGAACCGAAAGGATTTCGGGTTGTAACATTTCTAATATAGGTAATAAAAAAGCTAGGGTTTTCCCTGAACCTGTAGGTGAAAGCAACAAAACATTGTTATCATTTAAGATCGTTTCTTGTGCTGCTTCCTGCATTTCATTTAGGTTTTCGATCCCTAAATTCAAAAGTATATTATTGGAATGGTGTCTCTTATTCATTTTGCAAAAGTAATTAAAAAAAGTGCTCAGTCCTCAGTTTTTAGTATTCAGACCTCTTTTTCATTTTTATGAAATCTATCTTTTAAATTAGCCTTAAAAAAATATTACATTTGGCTTACACCATAATAAAACTAGATATGAGATTCTTAACTGTTCTATTCCTACTATTTTCTCTGGCAAATTTTGCTCAAAACGATACTAAATACAGTACTTTTTTCGAAAAAGGAAATGGAAATCAATCGGCAACGTATCAGGAAACCATCGATTATTACACTCTATTGGCTAATGATTTTCCTTCCATAAAAATACTAAAAATGGGAGCAACAGATAGTGGAGAGCTCTTACATTTAGTGATTTTTAATTCTAAAAAGTCTTTTAATCTTCGTGAAATTCAAAAAAACAAGGCCATTTTATTGATAAATAATGGCATTCATGCAGGAGAACCCGATGGTATTGATGCTACGATGCAATTATTTCGAGATTTGGCTTTAGGAAAAATAAAAACTCCAAAAAACACAATTGTGTCCACTATCCCCGTTTATAATATCGGCGGAGCTTTGAATAGAAATTCGACTACAAGAGCAAATCAGGATGGGCCAGAAATCTATGGTTTTCGTGGTAATGGCCGAAATTATGATTTGAATCGGGATTTCATTAAATCGGATACGAGAAATACAAAAAGTTTTGCTGAACTCTTTCATAAACTAAACCCCGATGTTTTTATTGACAATCATGTAAGTAATGGTGCTGACTATCAATACAAACTAACCTATATCATGACACAGCAAAACCAGTTAGGAACCGTTTTAGGCCGCTATCTGGATACTGAAATGATGCCTTCGATTGTTCTTGATTTACAGAAAAAAAACGTGGCCACTACTCCTTATGTTAATGCATTCAGCGAAACACCAGACAATGGTTTTATGCAATTTTTTGATAACCCTAGATATTCAACAGGTTACACATCATTATTTAATACCATAGGTTTTGTCGTAGAAACACACATGTTAAAAAAATATGCTGATCGCGTAAAAGCAACCTACGATTACATGCGCTCCACAATTGATTTTATGGATACCAATTACCAAAAAATTAAACAAATGCGCTTGAAAAACGAAGAACAATATGCGCCTAAAAATTCCTATACCATCAAATGGGAAATTGACACCACAAAAACCTCTAAATTTTCGTTTTTAGGTTTCGAAGCTGGACATAAAAAAAGTGAAGTGACTAATGGAAATCGGTTGTTCTACGATAGAACTAAACCATACAAAAAAGACATTCCTTATTTAAAAGAATACAAATCTGTAAACGAAATCATTATTCCTGAAGCGTATATCATTCCAAAAGCGTTTTGGAATGTGATTGACTTATTAAAAAGTAATAATATTGCGTTTTCGCAGTTAAAAAACGACACCCTGATTGAAGTGCAAAGTTATAAAATTGCCGATTATAAGACCTCGGCAGCTCCCTATGAAGGACACTATATTCATCGAGACACTAAAGTAATTACTAAAAACGAAACAGTGGCTTTCACCAAAGGAGATTATGTGGTCAACACCCAACAAAAAGGTGTAAAATATCTATTGGAAACCTTAGAGCCTCAAGGAATTGATTCTTTTTTCAATTGGAACTTTTTTGACACCATGTTACAACAAAAAGAGGGGTACTCTGATTATGTTTTTGAGGATACTGCAGCCCAAATATTAAAAGACAGCCCGCAACTAAAAGCGGAAATGGAACAGAAAAAAATCACCGATTCTATTTTCACAAAAAGTCCCCAGGCACAATTAGAGTGGGTTTACAAACACTCAGTCTATTATGAAAAAGCCCATTTACAGTACCCTATCTATCGTGTTTTATAAAAAAGCACTATTCAACATGAGCTTCTTCTTCAAACAATAATTTGATGTTTTCATACGAATTTTTTAAAGCCATTGGAACTTCCTCTGGCTTCAACCAAGCTACTTTCTCGATACCTTCTTCTAGCTGGCCTTGAGGCACACCTTCAAAATCAGATTGCATCTCAAACCAGTGGGTAATTTTAAGCTTGTATTTCCCGTTGCGTTTGAAAACATGATAGGTTTTTTGAAGTTTTTTTGTAACTCTTAATAGATTTACTCCAGTCTCTTCCTCCACTTCACGCATCGCGGTATTTTCAATTTCCTCTCCTTTCTCAATACCTCCCTTCGGTAAATCCCATTTTCCATTCCTGAAAATGAATAAAATCTCTCCCTTTTTATTATAGACAAAGCCTCCTCCTGCTTTGCAAACAGGAATTTTAGCTTTCAAAGTCTTCATAATTTCCTTTTCATCTGGATGATAGAGATAGGCTTTTTGAATTTTATTTTGAAATATTTTTACGATAAGTTGCTCAATGTCTATACTTTCCAGTAAGAACAATTGAAAATCTGTTTCTTTTGAAATTTTATTTGTCAAAAAAAGTGGTTTGTCGTTAACAAAAACTTTATACATTTGTATTATGATTTTTAATAAAGATACTGCCGAAAAAACAGCCGAATTGCTTTTACAAATAAATGCAATTAAATTGAATCCAGGAAATCCTTTTACATGGGCTTCTGGATGGAAATCACCTATTTATTGTGATAACCGCCTAATCCTCTCATTTCCAACGATAAGAAATTACGTCCGAGATGAATTTTCTAAAAATATTGAAAAACAATTTGGAAAACCAGATGTTATTGCCGGTGTTGCTACTGGAGCAATAGGAATTGGGATACTTGTTGCCGAGAGCATGGGACTTCCATTTGTATATGTACGCCCAGAAGCAAAGAAACACGGACGTCAAAATCAAGTAGAAGGTTTCTTACAAAAAGGACAAAATGTAGTCGTTGTTGAGGATTTAATCAGCACAGGAAACAGCAGCTTAAATGCCGTGGAAGCCTTGCGTGCAGCTGGCGCAAATATTAAAGGAATGGCAGCTATCTTTACCTATGGTTTTGATGTAGCTGAACAAAACTTTAAAGATGCAAAAATTGATTTATACACTTTGAGCAATTATCAAAACTTGTTGAATCTGGCTGTTGCCAAAAGTTATATCACAGAAAAAGAAGAAAAAACACTTAGAGAATGGAGTGTTTCTCCATCTACTTGGGGTGTTGAAAATAAATAAAACAACCACAATATGAACTTAGAAAGTCCAAAAGTTACTGTTCAAAAATCAGCCCAAGAATTATTCGATTTATTGATTGATGTAAAAAGCTTTGAAAAATTAATGCCGGATAACATCGCTAAATTTGAGGTAATCGGAGAAGATGCTTTTATTTTTGGATTAAAAGGGATGCCAGAGATCAAATTAAAAATGAAAGAAAAAGTAGCACCAAGCAAAGTGGTACTTGGAGCTGCAAGCGATAAACTACCTTTCACTTTAATAGCAAACATTGATGCTGTTTCAGATAGCTCAAGCGCCGTGAAACTTGATTTTGAAGGTGATTTCAACCCTATGATGGCGATGATGATAAAAGGACCTATTGGTAAATTTATCGAAGCATTAGCAAACAATATGTCAAAATTATAAATATTGACCCACATAATATTTAAAGCCTTTTAGCACAAACTAAAAGGCTTTTTTTTATCCCCATAGAAATCGACTGCCTGTAATTAGTAAAGTATTTGAATTTCTTTAATACCGTATTCACATATACTATCGTCCTCTAAAAGCACCTGCAGCTTTCCAATTGCAGATACACCCTGAATAATTCCCATGAACTTTTTATCATAATTATCTTTAAAAGGCATTGGAACACCTTTTTTAAAAAGTCTCTCAGTGTACTTTATCCATAAAGCCTCTGGTTGCTTCTGTACTAAAACAATATTTTGCTTCATCTTTTCTATAATATCAAAAAGCAGTTGTTCTTTATCAAACTGACTTTTACAAATAACAGCTAATGACGACGCTTTCGGTAAATTCTCGAAATTTGTTTGATTAATATTTAGCCCTAAACCCACAACAGAAGAAACAGCTCCGTCACTTTTGAGGCTGTTTTCTATCAAAATGCCACCAATTTTAAAATTATATGACATAATGTCGTTCGGCCATTTTATACTTAATTCAGGAATATTATAGCTTTCTAAAACGTTAACAACCGATACTGCTACAGCAATATTGAGATTGTAAATATGATTTACATTTAACAATGGATCCTTGATAAAAACACTCAATATTAGATTCTTACCCTCCTCAGAGTCCCATACAGACCCCATTTGCCCTTTTCCTTTGGTTTGTTTCTCGGCAATTACAACGGTGAAATTATCTAGCTCTTGCCTATTTGATAATCCTTTAAGAAACTCATTTGTTGAATCTATGGCACCGAGTTTGATTAGTTTCATTTTGTAGTTATTTATGGAACAGAATTTAATATTATGTTAAGAGCCAAAAATAATCACAAAAAATGGTAACTTTACAAACTTATATAAAAATAATTCATGGCAAAAAAGACTATAAATAATGATGACCTTCTGGCAAACATTATTAAGGGAATCGAAGAAGTAAAAGGAAATGACATAGATATTCTCGACTTAAGAGATATTGACACCGCAGTTTGCGACTATTTTGTTGTATGCAACGGAAACTCAAACACACAAGTTAACGCAATTGTTAACTCCATTCAAAAAACTGTTTCAAAAGAATTAAAAGATAAACCATGGCATGTTGAGGGATCTGACAATGCAGAATGGGTACTTATGGATTATGTTAATATAGTAGTTCATGTTTTCCAAAAACAAATACGCGAATATTACAATATTGAGAGTTTGTGGGGAGATGCAAAAATAACTACAATAGAAAACAAATACTAAAGAAAGAAAAACAGAAGAATGGCTAAAGATAACAATCCTACTCCTAACAAATTTAAAGTAAGCCCTTGGCTAGTTTATACAGCCATACTACTTATTTTCTTATTTATTAGTTTTGTAACTGGTAGCTCCAGTTTACAAGAACCAGCACATATAACATCATCAAAATTTAATGAGCTTTTAGATAAAGGCGAAATTGAAAAAGTAATTGTTTACAATAAAGCGGACGCTGAAGTTTTCCTTACAGCTAGTGCATTAAAATTAACTGAAAATAAAAAAGTTGCAAAAGATATATTTGACAGCCCTAACAAAGGACCGCACTACACTTTTGTAATTGGTAATGATGAAATATTACAAACCAAGTTAGAAGCAGCAGTTAGTGAAGGTAAATTGCAAGATTTCAATTTCTTGTCAAAAAGTAATTGGTCTGACATCTTCATCAGTTTACTGCCTATCATCATTATCATTGGTGTTTGGATTTTTATTATGAGAAAAATGTCAGGCGGCGGCGGCGGCGGCGGACAAATTTTCAATATTGGAAAATCTAAAGCAAAACTTTTTGACGAAAAAACAGACGTAAAAACTACATTTAAAGATGTTGCAGGACTCGAGGGGGCAAAAGAAGAGATACAAGAAATTGTCGAATTCTTGAAAAACCCAGAGAAATACACTAATCTTGGTGGTAAAATACCAAAAGGAGCCTTACTTGTAGGGCCTCCTGGAACTGGAAAAACTTTATTAGCAAAAGCAGTCGCTGGAGAAGCACAAGTACCTTTCTTCTCTTTGTCAGGTTCTGATTTTGTTGAAATGTTTGTAGGTGTGGGTGCGTCACGTGTACGTGATTTATTCAAACAAGCAAAAGAAAAATCTCCTGCAATCATTTTCATTGATGAAATTGACGCAGTAGGTAGAGCAAGAGGAAAAAGCAATATGTCAGGCGGAAATGACGAAAGAGAAAACACGTTGAACCAATTACTTACTGAGATGGACGGTTTTGGTACCAATTCAAATGTAATTGTATTAGCGGCAACAAAC
This sequence comes from Flavobacterium sp. Arc3, assembly GCF_041431375.1. NCBI lineage: Bacteria > Pseudomonadati > Bacteroidota > Flavobacteriia > Flavobacteriales > Flavobacteriaceae > Flavobacterium > Flavobacterium sp. Arc3. The sequence continues at coordinate 121,377 of NZ_JASMRI010000009.1, forward strand.
AGAGCAGATGTTTTAGATAAAGCGTTGATGCGTGCTGGTCGTTTTGACAGACAAATCTTTGTAGATTTACCAGACATACGTGAGCGTGCTGAAATATTCAAAGTACACCTTGCACCATTGAAAAAAGTGGAGGGTCTTGATACTGAATTTTTGGCTAAACAAACACCAGGTTTCTCAGGAGCTGACATCGCTAATGTTTGTAATGAAGCAGCATTAATTGCTGCCAGATATAACAAAACTGCGGTTGACAAACAAGATTTCTTAGATGCTGTCGATAGAATAGTAGGTGGTTTAGAAAAGAAGAACAAAATTGTAACTCCTGGAGAAAAGAAAGCAATTGCTATCCATGAAGCGGGACACGCAACAATAAGTTGGATGTTAGAGCATGCAGCACCACTTATCAAAGTAACTATTGTTCCTAGAGGGCAAAGTCTTGGAGCGGCATGGTACTTGCCTGAAGAGCGTTTAATTGTTCGTGCTGACCAAATGTTAGACGAAATGTGCGCTACTATGGGAGGAAGAGCAGCTGAAAAAGTCACTTTTGGTAGAATTTCTACAGGTGCTTTAAGCGATTTAGAAAAAGTAACCAAACAAGCACGTGCTATGGTAACCATCTACGGATTGAACGATAAAATAGGAAATGTTACCTATTATGATTCAACGGGACAAGGGGAATATAATTTCTCTAAACCGTATTCTGAAGAAACTGCAAAAATTATTGATACTGAAATTTCGCTACTTATTGAAGGACAGTACCAAAGAGCTATTGAAATCTTAGAAGAGAATAAAGACAAGCTAAACCAACTAGCAGATATACTAATTGAAAAAGAAGTTATCTTTAAAGATGATTTAGAAGCTATTTTCGGAAAGAGGGCATTTGATAAAAACCTTGAAGAAACAGTATCTTAAATAAAACACTAATTTAATTATTTTTAAAATCTTAATTCAAAATCCGCTTTTGAATTAAGATTTTTTTATCTTTGAACGGTTTCAACTTAATATAAAAAGTACCTTAACATAATATGAGTCTTTTCAGAAAAATTTTTGGTTCTAGTATTTCATCTTCACATGAGGAAAAAGAGAAAGAGAATAGTACTTTCCTTCCAGACACGACAAGTATGTCTATCGATGAACAATTTATCTATAATTTCAAAAAAAACGGTGGTAAGTTTTTATACTGCGAAAATTTAGAAGAGGTTAAAGAACAATTCGAAAATATTCTTCAAGAAAATGACTGGTACGAAAGTAATGTACTGTGTCATGAACCCAAACTTTTCAATATACTGGATGAAAACAAACTCAGTCACGAAAAGAGACCCAACCCTAAGTTCCTTTTTTCAAATTGCGAAAATCTAATTGCAGAAGAAGGTTCTATCTTATTTTGTTCAAAACAGATCAAACAAGACAAACCCAATGAGTTGCCTATTAATATTGTTGTTTTAGCAACAACTTCCCAAATACTTGCTATAAAAAGCGATGGGCTTAGTGCTATAAAAAAGAAGTACGAAGGAGATATCCCAACGAATATTACTGCTATAAAATATTTTGAAAAAGCAAAAGAAGAAGACTTTACCCAATATGGTAGTTCTGCAAAAAATCTTTATTTGCTGCTTTTAGAAGATCTTTAAAATGAATGAAACCCTTAAGAGATCTATTTCCGGCGCTGTTTATGTTATTTTATTAATAACTTGCATCCTATTTTCAACAGAAAGTTTTTTCATTCTGTTTGGCGTATTTCTGCTTATCGCTACCGTAGAGTTTTGTAATTTAGTACAGATTCAAAAAATAATTCCTTTTATACTTGCTGCTGCAACTTATACTTTCTTTTATGAAATAACGATTGCCACAAGCGGCGTACTTTACCAGTTAAAGTTTAACAAAACATTCGACCTGGTTGTTCTTTGTTGTACACTGTTTGTTTTTATTAAATGCATTCATTTTCTTTTTGATAGTAAAACGGTTAAAATAGACTCCTTTTCAAAATACATTTACCTAATAGGTTATATTGTACTTCCCTTTGTTATCATGACAAAAATTCCGTTTGGAATAAATGGTTACAACCCCAAAATTCTTATTAGTATCTTTATACTAATATGGACGAATGATAGCTTTGCTTATATCGTCGGAAAGTCAATTGGGAAAACAAAACTATTCGAACGTATATCCCCAAAAAAAACAATAGAAGGTTTTATCGGTGGAGTTGTCTTTTGTGTTATTGCCAGTTACTTAATTTCAAAATATTACATCCAAATCGCCGAAGGTAAAATCTACATTTGGATTATTATAGCCCTAATTGTTGGCATTTTTGGAACCATCGGTGATTTAATCGAATCTAAATTCAAACGTTTTGCGGGAGTAAAAGATAGCGGAAAAATAATGCCGGGCCATGGTGGCGTGCTAGATCGACTAGATAGTGTTATATTTGTAGCACCAATTGTATTTTTATTTTATCAAATTTTAAATTATGTTTCATAAAGAAGGAACCAAGACTATTGTACTAGGTATAATTTTTACAGCAACTGCCTTATTACTATCTGACTATTTTATTGACACTGTGTGGCTTAAAATGATACTTCAAATTGCTGCTTTTTTAATATTAGTAATCATCTTACAATTTTTTAGAAACCCTAAAAGATCTGTTATACGCAATGAAAACCAAATATTAGCTCCAGTTGACGGGAAAGTAGTTGTAATAGAAGAAGTTTACGAAGGTGAATATTACAAAGACAAGCGTTTGCAAGTCTCGATATTTATGTCACCTATCAATGTGCACGTAACGCGTTACCCAATAAGCGGAATTGTAAAATTCAGCAAATATCATCCTGGAAAATTTTTGGTTGCTTGGCATCCAAAAGCCAGTGAAGAAAACGAAAGAACAACTATCGTAGTTGAAAACAATACATTCGGAACTATTCTATATCGTCAAATTGCCGGTGCCTTAGCTCGAAGAATCGTGAATTATGCTGAAGTAGGTATGCAGGTTGCCCAAGGGAGTGATGCTGGTTTTATTAAATTTGGTTCAAGAGTCGATTTGTTTTTACCTATTGGAACTCCAATCAATGTTGTACTTAATCAAAAAGCAATTGGAGGGAAAACTATTATCGCAACAAAAGAATAATGAATGCAAAAGAATTAGATAATAGGTTCCTGGAAGCCGTTAACGTGGCTTCCAAAATGACCCAAGCATCTTTACCACAAGATGTACAACTGCGTCTCTATGCCAGCTACAAACAGGCTACCTTAGGCACTTTAGAACCTAGACAAACATCAACGTATCATTTAAGAGATGCTTTTAAAACTAATGCTTGGATACAAATCAGTCATTTATCCGCAGACGAAGCAAAAGAGCAGTATATTGAAATAATCAATTCGCTTTTGAAAATATAATACTATCAATGAAAAAAATACCTTTTTTACTATCTTGCTTTCTACTGCTTAACTTTTTAGTTTCTTGTAACAACAAAAAACTAACAGAAGTAGTGGAAGTTCCATTGCCAACTGCCCAAGAAAAAGTAACTATTGGGTTTCCTGACGATGTAAGAGCAAATAAAGGTTCGTTTCAATTAGAAAAACTGCCTTATGCTTATGATGCATTGGCACCTACAATATCACCTTTGACCTTAGAAATGCATTATTCAAAGCATTATCTAACGTACACTAATAATCTTAATAATGCGATTGCCGGGACTGAATATCAAAATCAGCCTATCGAAAATATATTAGCAAAGTTAGACTTGAACAACACTGATTTAAGAAACAATGCCGGAGGTTATTACAACCATACCTTATATTGGAAATCAATGGCTCCTAATAAAGGAGGCAAACCTAAAGACACGTTGGCAAGCATAATATCAAGAGATTTTGGTTCGTATGAAAATTTTGTAACTACTTTTAAAAGCGAAGCGACAAAACAATTTGGTTCTGCCTGGGTTTGGCTAGTTATTGATAAATCTGGAAAACTAAAAGTAACAAGTTCTCAAAATCAAGATAATCCTTTAATGAAAAACGCTCCAATTCCAGGAACTCCAATATTAGCATTGGATTTGTGGGAGCATGCCTACTACCTAGGATACCAATACAGAAGAAGAAACTATATTGATTCCTTTTTTAATGTAATTAATTGGGATAAAGTAGGAGAAAATTACGAGGCGGCCTTAAGGCGAAAATACTAAAAATCTATACTAAATAAAAAAATGCTGATGCAAACTACTTTGGTAGCGCATCAGCATTTTTTAGTTTAATCGCTTAATTTTGAAGAACTAATCAATTAAAAAAGGTCTTACAGTTGGTAAATAAAAGATTCTGAAGGTCCAATATTAACTCGTGCTTTTCCTTCCCCATTAACCACTTGCAACTGTATTGCACTTTTATTATAAAGTTGGTCTGTAATCGTGTACTCACCGTCTTTTAAATTCCATTTTGTTATAATATCTGCGGGGATTTTAAGTTCGAAGTTACTAGTAGTAAGCCAAGAAAAATTAGTAATTACAATTAGTTTTTGAGTATCTGACCAGCGTGTAAATGCATAAATACCTGGATCAAAACCCAAGGTTGATTCTCTATTCACGGTTTGAATTTCTTGAAATTCACCCATTAATGCAGAACTATTGGCAGCCAAATTAAGTAGTCTTTTATAAAAATCTCTGAGTGACTTTTCCTTATCTGTAAGCTGTCCTCCGTCAAATTTACCGTTATTCATCCATCGTTGATGACTTGGTACACCAACATAATCAAAAATTGAAGTTCTAGAATGTGTACCAAAACCACCATTTTCATTAGCGGCCTCGCCCACTTCCTGCCCAAAATAAATCATTGTAGGCGCTGAATTTATTGTTGTGGAAACTACCATCAAAGGTTTTCCTTTTTCTGGCGTACCTGCAAATTCTGGACTAGCCAAACGTTGTTCGTCATGGTTGTCTAAAAATTGCAGCATATGATGTTCAATATCTTTCATTCCGTTTTGAATGTCTGAAAGTCCATCAGGCAATGCCCTTCCCTGAATTACATCTTTTAATTTATCATAGGTTTCTACTTTATCATAGAGATAGTCCATTTTTCCTAAGCGAATATAATTGCGATACTCATTAGGATTGTATACTTCTGCCAATAAAAAAGCATCTGGATTCTGCATCTTAATTGCGGAGTTCATATAACTCCAAAACTCATAAGGAACCATTTCTGCCATATCATATCGAAATCCATCCACTCCTTTTGCTGTCCAAAACAAGGCAATATCCTTAAATTTTTTCCAAGAATTAGGGACCTCTTTACCTTTCCAAAATTCAAAATGCTCCACCACCGATTTTGTATCATATCCTGTAGGAAGTTCCGGGAAATCTTTGGAACCATCCGGACGAATGCCGTAATTCACTTTTACTGTTTCGTACCAGTCGTTCTTATCCGGTTTAGCTAACCTAGAACCATTACCAGTCCATTTAGCCGGAATTTCAGTAAATTTGCCATCGCTTAACGTATTTACTTCTCCATTTAAGGGTGGAGCTGTATCTGGTACTTCAAAATGAGAATTGGGAATATAATAAAAGTTATTGTCTTTTTTATATTCAACTGTTTTATCATCATCAGCACCAAAGTCTCTAACACCTTCAGGATTATTTTTTCCTTCATACTTTCGTGCAATATGATTGGGCACGATATCAATTATCAACTTCAGCCCCGCTTTGTGCGTTCTCGCAATTAATGCATCAAACTCTTCTAACCGTTGTGCTGGATTAACAGCTAAATCAGGATTTACATTGTAATAATCCTTTACTGCATAAGGTGAACCTGCTCTTCCTTTTACAACATCGGGGTCATCATTTGAAATACCAATTGCAGTATAATCTCTCACCAATGCGTGGTGTGGTACTCCAGTGTACCAAATATAACTCACACCTAAATCCTTGATTTCATCAAGTGCTTTATCTGTAAAATCATTAAACTTCCCTACTCCATTTTCTTCAATGGTTCCCCACGGTTTGTTATTTGTATTTTTATTTCCGAATAAACGGGTAAAAACCTGATAGACAACAATTTTATTCTCTGTTGTGGTATTTTCTTTTTCTGTATTCATTGGTAAAGCTGTAGTCTTACAAGCTGCAGTGACAAGAATTAAACTTATCCCTGTAATAAGAATCGTTTTTTTAATCATTTATAGTGGGTATTACTACCTATGCGTCTTCCTTTCCACAAAAGTAAAGACTTAGATAATTAGTTTTTAAATTTAATCTATTTTTTTTAAAATTCACCGTTGATTTTTATAAATCAGGTCGAATAAAGCATCAAAACAAGCACTATAACGAAAGAGTTCCTCTATTTGTTCATAACTTGACAAACGAAATAAAATGGCTTTTGTCACTAATGGCATTGAATCTATAAATAAATGCTAATATAGATTAGGATTGTTTCCTTTTTCTTAAATTTGAAAAAAAATAAATCCATTGAAGAAGTCCTTATTTTTCATCTGTTGTTGCTTGGCAATACTAAGTTCAAAATCCGTTTTGGCACAAGCACCAAAAAAAATTGTTGTTGAACATTCTGATTATTTTGATGTCAATCAAGCAGAAATTCCAGATGCTGCATTACTAACTGGAAATGTGAGAGTTAACCATGATGGCATTGTACTGACATGCAACAAGGCCTATTATTTTCAAAAAGAAAATTACATTAAAGCTTTTGGAAATGTGCAATTAGTACAAGGCGATACTTTATTCCTAAATAGTAAATATGCAGAATATAGTGGCAATGCAAAAAAAGCTTTTGCTACCGGCGATGCTTTCATGAGTTCTCCAGATGCTACATTAGCAACGGATACGATAAATTTTGACCGAAATTCTCAAGAAGTATATTACAACACAAAAGGAACGATTGTCAATAAAGACAATACATTAGTCAGTAAATCCGGGAAATACTATGTAAATCAAAAAAAATTCCAGTTCCTGACTGCCGTTACTATCACTAATCCTACCTATGTAATCAAATCCAATCATGTGGATTATTTTACCAATTCTGGTCACTCTTATCTTTTTGGCCCATCCACTATTACAAGCAAGAAAAATTATATTTATACCGAAAAAGGGTTTTATGACACCAAAAAAAACTTGGGCCATTTTCTTAGAAAATCCTATATAAAATATGAAGACCGACTCATTGAAGGAGATAGTTTGTATTATGATCGAAATAAAGAATTCGCTTCGGCAACTCGTAATGTAAAAATAACTGATTCTATTAATCGTGGAATTGTAAAGGGCCATTATGCCGAAATATATAAAAAACAGGATTCCTTGTTTGTCACTAAGAGAGCGGTGGCTGTGAATTTTGTCGAAAATGACTCCGTTTACATTCACGGTAAAAAATTGATGATTACCGGTAAAGAAGGAGACCGAATTATTCGTGCCTATACTAATGTTAGGTTTTTTAAAACAGACATGAGCGGAAAATGTGATTCGATACATTCGAGTTCAAAAACAGCTTTAACAAAACTTATAGGAAAGCCAGTATTGTGGAACGGAGACAACCAAATTACTGGAGATATAATGCATCTTATAGGAAACAATACCACTCAAGAACTCGACTCACTTAAAGTGATCAACAACACCTTTCTGGTTTCGAAAGATACACTGGGAACGGGCTACAATCAGGTAAAAGGACAAAATCTGTATGGAAAGTTCAAAGAAGGAAAACTATATGATGTCGATATTGTAAAAAATGCAGAGGTAATATACTATATGAGAAATGATGCCCAAGAACTGATTGGTATCAATAAAAATGTAAGCAGTAAAATCAATCTTATTTTAGAAGATAGTGCTGTGGAAACGATTACTTTTTTCAACCAAATTGACGGAAACATTTACCCTGAAGATGAGCTGCCGGAAAACGCAAGAAAACTTAAGGGCTTGGTATGGCGAGGTGATGAAAAGATAAAATCGAAGGAAGACATATTTACCGATGAGGATAACGAACTCAACGATAAAATGATAAAAGAAGGCGAAGCAGAAGATGCAAAAGAAAATGTCCCGATGAAAATCAGAAAGGAAACTTTGAACTACGATAAAAAGAAAAGCCCTCCACCTCCCAAAAATGGAAAGAAGGAAAATAAGTAGTTTTCAAAATAAGAAATATTAAATGCTACTCAAAGATAAATAGACTAGAATATGACTGATAAAATTATTTATTGGAATACTGACTCTACAATTATATGGTTAACGGATAGTTTTCCTTTAAAATATTATGGGTTACTTTTTGCCATTGGGATTTTACTGGGCTATAGTATCGTCAAGAGAATATTTATTAAAGAAAATGTTTCAGTAGAAATATTAGATAAACTTTTGATATATGTTATTGTAGGAACCATTCTAGGAGCGAGATTAGGACATTGTTTATTTTATGAACCCACTTATTTTTTTAAACATCCAATGGAGATACTTTTACCAATAAAAAAAATTGGAGGAGTCTATAAATTCATTGGTTTCCAAGGTTTAGCAAGCCACGGAGGGATAATTGGCGTCTTGATCGCTATTTTATTGTTTTATAGAAAAAATAAAATAAATCTATTATGGCTTTTAGACCGGGTTGCAATCGCAGCTCCAGTTACCGCTACTTTTATCAGATTAGGTAATTTTATGAATTCAGAAATTTATGGGAAACCGACCAATGGGAATTGGGGTGTTGTTTTTCAAAAAGACGACTTAATTCCAAGACACCCAACGCAATTGTATGAAGCTTTCTCTTATTTTTTAATTTTTATAATCTTACAATTTTTATATAAATCCAATCTTACAAAAAGAGGCGATGGTTTACTATTTGGAATTTTTCTAGTACTACTATTTTCAGCGCGATTAATTATTGAGTTTTTTAAAGAAAACCAAGAGGCTTTTGAAAATCAGATGCCTTTAAACATGGGACAACTATTAAGTATTCCATTTATCGTTTTCGGCTTTCTAATAATCCTATGGAAACTCAAAACTCAACAAGTAAGTCCAATAGTTTAAAAACTATTCTTTATCCTTTTTTAAAACTTTAAGCAAACAACGTGAATCAAGATTTCTTAAAATATCAGGCACAAACTTCTCCCTATCCACTGGGTATGGAAGTATCTTTTGCAAAAGGTTCTTATATCTACGACATCAATAATAAAAAATACCTTGATTTTGTGGCAGGGGTCTCGGCATGTACCTTAGGACACCAACCGGCGAGAGTAAACCAAGCCATTAAAGATCAATTAGACAAATATTCGCATGTAATGGTTTACGGCGAGTATTCTCAAAGTCCTGCAGTAGAATATTGCAAGCTTTTAGCTTCACTCCTACCCGCACCTTTAGACAAGACCTATCTTGTTAACTCAGGCACCGAAGCGATTGAAGGAGCTTTAAAGTTGGCAAGACGCGTTACAGGTCGCAGTCAGTTGATTTCTTGTCATAATGCCTATCATGGAAATACGATGGGATCGATGAGCATAATGGGTTTTGAAGAGCGCAAACAAATTTTTCGCCCTTTGATCCCTGATGTTGATTTTATTACTTTTAACAATGAAGCCGATTTAGCCAAAATAACCACAAAAACAGCAGGTATCGTTTTAGAAACAATTCAAGGTGGTGCAGGTTTTATTCAACCCCATAATGATTTTTTAAAAAAAGTACGCGCACGCTGTACCGAAGTTGGAGCTCTTATGATTCTGGACGAAATCCAACCCGGTTTTGGAAGAACTGGAAAACTATTTGGTTTCCAGAATTACGACGTTATTCCTGATGTTATTGTAATGGGAAAAGGAATGGGTGGCGGAATGCCTGTGGGGGCTTTTACCGCATCGACGGCAATGATGGATCTGTTGAGTGATAATCCAAAGCTGGGACACATCACCACTTTTGGAGGTCATCCTGTCATAGCGTCAGCCTGTTTGGCCACTTTGCAGGAAATTACTGAAACTGATCTGATGCCCAAAGCTTTAGAGAAAGAAAAATTATTTAAATCACTTTTGGTACACCCTTTGATACAGGAAGTGCGAGGAAAAGGGTTAATGCTGGCCGTCATGACAAATAGCGCAGCAATAACGAATGAAGTGATTTTAAAATGTCAAGACAAAGGACTTATTTTATTCTGGTTACTATTTGAAGGATGTGCGATAAGAATTACGCCGCCACTTACAATTTCAGACGATGAGATACGTGAAGGCTGCGCAATAATGCTAGAAGTAATGAATGAAATACTATTGTCGACTACAATTGATTAACATATAGCGATAGCTAAATAAATAAATTGTTTTCTTTTTGTTAATTAAATTGTTCACAACAATTCTAAATTTTCTTCCAATAACAACGAAGGATGCCTAATTTTAAATAGGCCAAATTCTAAAAATAAAAGTATGCAATTAAGCAACGAAGAAGAAGACTATAACTTATCCCTTAAAAAATTTGAGTCTATGTTGAAAACCAACAAAGTGCTCTTTTTTGATTCGGAAGAATTTGAAGAAATCATTCTTCATTATCTGGATATGGGTAAGGCCGCACTGGCAAAAAAAGCACTTAAACTTGCACTGGATCAACACCCTAAATCAACTGGTTTAAAACTAGTTCAAGTAGAAATGCTCGTATTTGACGACAAACTGGATATAGCTGAGAAACTACTCAATGAACTATATGCCATCGAGCCTACGAATGAAGAAATTTTTATTCAAAAAGCCAATATCTACTCGAAAAGAGACCAACATGAGAAGGCGGTTGAATTACTAAATACGGCTTTGGAATATACTGATGATTATGCTGATGTATATAATTTAATTGGGATGGAATATCTGTTTATGGATAATCTGGAAATGGCAAAACAAAGTTTTATTAAATGTCTCGAAGAAGACCTTGATGATCAATCTGCACTTTATAATGTGGTGTATTGTTTTGAATTTTTAGATCAAAATTTAGAAGCGATTGCCTATTTAAATAAATACATTGATAAAAACCCGTACAGCGAAATTGCCTGGCATCAAATGGGCCGTTTGTACTATGGAGTAAAAGATTACGAAAATGCCATTCGTGCTTTTGATTACGCTACCTTAATCGATGATGAATTCCTTGGCGCTTTTATGGAAAGAGCAAAAGCTTTTGAGCGATTAAACAAGTATGAAGAGGCGATTGAAAGCTACAGCCGTACCATCGAATTAGACGATGCCACTAGCTATGCTTTGCTTCGAATAGGGAAGTGTCATGAAAAGTTAGGCAACAAAGTTTTAGCACTTAAGTTTTATAATCAAACCGTGCATGAAGATCCACTTCTAGATAAAGGATGGATTGCTATCACCGATTTTTATGTTCGTCAAAAAAACTATCAAAAAGCATTGTTTTATGTAAATAAAGCACTGGCGATTGACAATCAAAATCGGTTGTACTGGAAGCGTTATGCAACTATAAACAAACACATGAACTTTTTTGAAGAAGCTGAATTTGGCTTTAGAAAAGCAGTGGAATTTGGAGATCATGAATTAGACACTTGGTTATTTTGGGTTGACATACTTCAGTTCTTAGGTGAGTTTGAAAGTGCTATTCAAACCTTGTTACAAGCCTCTGAATATTACCCTGAAGAAAATGAAGTAGAATATCGTTTAGCCGGACTATACTTTATGATTCAAGACAACACGAAAGCAAAATTCCATTTGAGCAATGGATTACGTTTAAACTTTGACAACTATATTATTCTTGAAGATATGTTTCCAGTGGTGTGGACAAAAAAAATGGTTCAGAATTACATTGCAAAACATAAAAAATAAAAATGCAGGATATTATCAAAAAACGCTTTGGCTTATTAGGTCGAAATATTAGCTATTCTTTTTCGAAAGGCTATTTTACTGATAAATTTAGGGAAGACAATTATAAAGAATACACTTATGAAAATTTTGACATTCAGAATATTGCTGAATTTGAAGACATCATAAGAAACAACCATCAGGAATTAGAAGGAATGAATGTTACCATTCCCTATAAGGAAGCTGTAATGCCTTTTTTAGATAAATTATCTAAAAAAGCAGCGTTAATTGGCGCTGTAAATACTATTAAATTTACAAAAAAAGGAAAGCTAAAGGGATACAACACCGATTACTATGGCTTCAAGAAAGCACTAAAGCCATTGTTGCAAAAGCATCATAAAAAAGCACTAATCCTGGGAACAGGTGGCGCCTCAAAGGGTATCGCCTTTGCTTTAGATGAATTGCAAATTAAATATACTTTTGTATCGAGAAACGGAAAAGAAAATACGATTTCTTATGAAGAAATTAATGCCGCTACATTTGAAGAAAATCAAATCGTCATTAACTCAACGCCCGTGGGAACAAGCCCTGATAACGAAGCATACCCATTAATTCCCTACGAATACTTTACAGAGAAGCATATTGCTTTTGATTTGATTTATAACCCTGCAGAAACGCAATTTCTAAGAAAAGCAAAAGAGAAAGGCGCACAAATTAAAAACGGCTATGAAATGCTTGTTTTCCAAGCTGATAAAGCGTGGAAAATTTGGAATGAATAAAGAATCACACTTCTAAATATAATCCTGTATTAAATGACTTTACCTGAGTATCGCTATTTGACACAGGATTTTTTATGTCCGAAAATGTAATCTACTCTTCATTAAACAACGGCGTCAAAGATATGAGCCCTGATAGTAGCGGCATCCTTTTTACCCTGCAATTAGTCCCCGATTATGAACTAATTGCAGGATAAAAAGATATAGCGAATAGCAGGAAATTGCTACAAAAAAGCCAAATAAACAACCTAAAACCACTATAAATAAGGTAATTATTTTGTATTTCAATATTCCTTTACTATCTTTCGTTCTCGATAAAATAGGAACCTTAAACATTGAAAAAATGTTAGAAGAAAAGAATGACAACCTGCAAGACGCAGATGGAAATGTAGCTAATGATTCAAATGAATCTGTTCAAGTAGAGACCAAAATCACAGAAACCGAAACGACTACCGAGCATACCGCTCCTGAAACAATAGAGGCTTCAGAAGAGAATACTGTCGCGGCTACTGAAAAAGAAATGATTAACACGGAGGCTGTAACTGAACATGTAAATCAAAAAGCTTTAAACTCAATAGATGATTCTAATGCCGAGGAAAGTGAGGACGAAACTTTAAAAGACCGTCACCAAATCCCAATGCAAGATTATGATACATTGTCAATGGAGCAACTTGTAGATGAACTGCAAATCCTAGTTGCAAACGACAAGGTAATGTCAGTTAAGGATCATGTTGAAGAAATTAAAAAGGCATTTCTAGCGAAATACAACCATTTTATCGAAGAGAAAAAAGAGGAATACCATAATGAAAACCCTGATACAACAGAAGATTTTCAATACCATTTCCCTCTAAAAACAAAGTTTGATCAATCTTACTCTACTTATAGAGACAATAAAAATACCCATTTCAAGAGTTTACAAACGAACTTGAAAACGAATTTAGAAAATAGATTAGCTATTGTTGAAGAACTAAAAGAGCTAATCAACCCACAAGAAAACATCAAAGACACCTTAAAGCATTTTAATGAATTAAGAGACCGATGGAAAAATGCGGGTTCGATTCCAAAAGACAAATACAATCACGTATGGAATAACTACCATTTTCATGTAGAGAATTTCTATGACTACTTGCATCTTGATCGTGAGGCCAGAGACCTTGACTTTAAACACAATTTAGAGCAGAAGCAAAAGATTGTGGCGCGTGTTGAGGAACTAGTGAAAGAAGCGGATGTAAACAAAGCCTTTAGAGAATTACAAGACTTACATAGAATTTGGAAAGAGGATATAGGTCCTATTTCTAAAGAATATCGTGATGTAATCTGGAACCAATTTAGTGATCTAACAAAACAAATGCACGATAAACGTGAGGTTTTATTTGAAAAACAAAGAGGCACAGAACAAGAAAATCTAGAAAAGAAAAAAGAAATTATTGCTGCCATTGAAGTTTTGGCAACGGTGAAAGTAAATGCTCATTCGCAATGGCTTGGTCAAATTGAAAAAGTAGAAGCGTTGAGAACTGCTTTTTTCTCTGCTGGAAAAGTACCTTCGGATGTTAATGAAGAAACTTGGGGCGCATTTAAACTAGCTGTTAGGAATTTTAATTCTTTTAAAAATTCGTTTTATAAAGAAATTAAAAGAGAGCAAAACGAGAATCTAGCCAAGAAAAATGCACTAGTAGCAAAAGCACAAGAGCTACAAGAAAGCACTGATTTTGCTGCTACTACTCCAATCATGAAGAAAATTCAGGACGAGTGGAAACAAATAGGTCATGTTCCAAGAAAATATTCAGATAAAATCTGGAAAGAGTTCAAAGATGCTTGTAATCATTATTTCAACAAGTTAAAAGAGCAAAAAGACGAACATAGCGTTGAAGAAATAGAAGCTTTTGACAAGAAGAAAGCCTATCTAGAAACTTTGCGTGAGTACCAGTTGACAGGAGACCACAAAACTGATTTAGACGCTATAAAATTGCATATCGAAACTTGGAAAAATTTTGGAAAAGTGCCTTTCCCAAGAAGACATATTGAAGGGAAATTTAATAAAATCCTGGATGCTCTTTTTGATAAATTGAGTTTGAGCAAGAAAGATACAGATATGTTGCGTTTTGCTAATCGAATGGATCATTTATCAGAGAATAATGATACTCGAAAAATAGAAAATGAAAAGATTTTCTTGATGCGTAAAATTGATGAAGTTCAAAATGAAATTTTCCAATTAGAAAACAACATTCAGTTTTTTACAAACACAAGAAATGCAAAAAAAGAAAATTCAATTGTTTTAGAAGTTAGAAAAAACATCGCTATCCATAAAGAAAGCTTAGGCGTTTGGAAAGAAAAACTAAAACAACTAAGAAACATAAAGCAAGAATAAAACAATAAAGTATTGTTCAAATAAGCCCCATTCTATTTCTAGAATGGGGCTTATTTTTTAGTACTATGCGTACGAGTATGATAATTATCATTTTAATTTTTCATTAATCAAATTACTTTTGATTAATGAAAATTGATATCTCATGAAAAATTCCTTGATTCAAAAATACAATGTTCCCGGTCCACGATATACCAGCTACCCTACAGTTCCATATTGGAATGAAGCGGACTTCACTTATCAAAATTGGGTCGATACCTTACAAAAATCATTTACGGAAAGTAATACCGAAGAAGGAATAAGCTTATACATACACCTACCCTTTTGCGAGAGTTTATGTACCTTTTGTGGTTGCAACAAACGCATTACCAAAAATCATAGCTTAGAACACCCCTATATCACAGCCCTTTTAAAAGAATGGTCTTTATATTGTAAAATTCTAGGCGAAAAACCTTCAATCAAAGAAATCCATTTAGGTGGAGGAACACCTACCTTTTTCTCTCCTAAAAATTTAGAAGACTTAATTAATGGTATTTTTTGCTATGCTACAAAAACAAAAGACTATGAATTTAGTTTTGAAGGACACCCTAACAATACTACACACGAACACTTACAAAAGTTATACGATTTAGGATTTAGAAGAGTCAGTTTTGGAGTTCAGGATTATTCTGAAAAAGTTCAAAAGGCGATTCACCGCGAGCAGCCCTTCCATAATGTAGCTAAAGTAACTTTTTGGGCAAGGGAGATTGGTTACACTTCGGTAGGACACGATATTATCTTTGGTTTACCATTTCAACAAATTGAAGATGTAATTGATACCGTTGAAAAAACAAAATCATTACAGCCGGATCGATTGGCTTTTTATAGTTATGCTCATGTGCCGTGGATTAAAGGTAACGGTCAACGTGGTTTTAAAGATGAGGACTTACCAAAAGATAGTGAAAAGAGAAAGCTGTATCAAATAGGAAAAGAATTACTGCAAGAGAATGGATATCATGAAATAGGAATGGATCATTTTGCCTTAAAAACAGATAGTTTGTATGAAGCATACAAACACGGTAAACTGCACCGTAATTTCATGGGCTACAGTTCCTCAAAAACGCAATTAATGATTGGTTTAGGCGTTTCCTCAATAAGTGACAGCTGGTATAGCTTTGCACAAAACGAGAAAAAGCTAGAAGACTACTACCAAATCTTAGAATGGGATAAATTACCAGTTTTCAGAGGACATTTATTGACAGACGAAGACCTCATCATAAGAAAACACATCTTAAATCTAATGTGTGAATTTGCAACATCTTGGACAGATGAATCCACTTACTTCAAAGAAATACCCGAAGTTCTTATTCAACTGAAAGAAATGGAAAAAGACGGACTGCTGGAGATAACTAAAAACAGCCTACAAGTCACAGAAAGCGGCAAGCCTTACATTCGTAACATATGCATGGCGTTTGACCTGCATTTAAAACGAAAAGCCCCAGACACTCAACTATTCTCTATGACGATTTAAAAATAGTCAATAAAAGTTTAAACAAAATAATATGTAATAACCATTTAAGGCTATAAATTGCGACAACAGCACTTATAGCCGTAAATGGTTTTCTTTTTCTTAGACAGAGAATTTAAGGATTCTTCCTTTAGCAACATAGAATACAGTTCGCCTTTAATGAATAATTACTTCTCTGTTATTTCATCTGCTTGTTGATTAGTGAGCGCCTAACATCGTATTAAGACGATGAACTAGATATACTACTTCAATTTATCCATCAAATATTTCTTTTTAAAATGATTGTCATCTGTTTTTAATTGATGAATTCTATAATGGAAATTTGGGAATTCGATTTAATATATCGTGTCTTTCCATATTATAAATTCTAAATCATTAAAAATGGTATTAATGACATTGTGGATTTTCTTGCACAAAAAGACTCATATTTGAAGGAGAAACATAAGGTATTCCTAAACCAAGGCCTCTTAATATAAACAGTACCCCAATAAGTACCGCTACATAAGGAATCACTTTTTGGATTTTGTTTCGAATAGGAATAGTCAAATATGAATTGATGTAGATCACGCTGCTCATTATGGGCACAGTTCCCAATCCGAATAATACCATGTATAACACTCCAAAACCGGCATTTTGCATCGCTATTGCGCCAAACAAGGCTACATAGACCATACCACAGGGTAAAAATCCATTTAATAAGCCTATAGTGAATAATGACTTATAGCTTTTATTCCTAAACTGACTTCCTAATGTAGATTTAATTTTAGAAATCAAAACGAAAACAGGTTTTGAAAAGTTGTATTTTGCGAATGTCTTTTCCGGAATCAAAATTACAGCAATCATCGCAACACCAATGAATATTGATAAATTCTGCTGGATTCCTGCCATAAAAAAACCTTTACCAACCAACCCAAAAACAAGTCCAATGGTACCGTAAGCCGTTAACCTGCCTACGTGGTAGGTTAAAATTTGCGTGCCTTTTTTGGTAGGATTATTTCTGTCGACTGGCAACATCATAGCGATGGGACCACACATACCTATACAATGAAAACTACTGATAAGACCGAAAAAAAATGCTGTATATAACATTTGACTCGAATGTTTGAATGTTGATTGTCACTAGTAATGATGCTCAACCTTTATGACTAATTAATGTAAATTGCTTCCTTAGACAAATATTCTTTGCCTTCATATTGCCATTCCATATTAATGTCCCATTGACCGCCTACCAATTTTGATTTAGGTATGAGCAAAGTTGGATTAGACGGTGAAATTGGAATTTCAAAATCTAATTTTTTGTTAGACGGTCTATAAAGGGACACTTTTCCTTTAATCTTACTTGGAATATAAACTGCTGGAAAAACAACAGTTACTCCGGCTTCTGTTTTTGTAAAAATAGGTTTTTCAGTTAAATCGTGTGCATTTTGAATCCTCTCCATTTCTTGCTCAAAAACAGCATCGTGCTTATAATATTCCTCTACAACAAGTTCGTTATCATATTTAGAGTTAGTCTGTACTTTAATGACAAAATACAATATAAAGCTCATAAACAATGCAATTGCAATAACGATTCCTGTTCCCCAATTGATTTTCATAATCCTATTTTTTTAGAAGTTTTTAAACTTCATTTAACATTTCATCAATCAAAACTTCGTGGACTTAAAAAACTAGTGATACTCGTTTCTATTTTTTTATTTCCTTCGTAAACTTCAATCTTAAGTTTCGTTTTTTCACTCTCTAACAAATATTGATTTATTTCTACAAATAAAGTTCCGCTATTCATTCCCTGTTTAGGTACTGTAAGCGTTTGACTACCCACAACTTTTAATGTCCCTTTTATGCCAACTAATTTAAAGTGAATGTCCTTAAAATTATTATTTGTTTTATTAATAATTTTATAGGTAAAAACATTACTGATATTATCTCCTTTGTGTTGATAAAGCTGCCCTGGCAATCGTAAAATAGTAGCTTCAACATCCGTACGCAAAAACAATAGTCCGATCAGGATTCCAACTAATATTGCTAAAATCGCAGTATATCCTTTCATTCTAGCTGTGAACTTGAACGGTGCTTTTTTCTCTATCTCGTCTTCAGATGCATATCGAATCAATCCTTTAGGCAAGCCTACACTTTCCATTATCACATCACATTCATCAATACAAGCCGTACAGTTAACACATTCTAGTTGCGTTCCGTTTCGAATATCAATTCCCGTAGGACATACATTCACACACTGCTTGCAATCGATACAATCCCCTTTTCCCGTAGCTTCTCTATCTTCCTGTTTGTTGAATTTTGCTCGGCCTACTTCTTTTTCACCACGTAAAAAATCATAAGCAACATTAATGGACTTATTGTCTAAAAGAACTCCCTGTAATCTACCATAAGGACAAGCGATAATACAAACCTGCTCTCTAAACCAAGCAAAAATGAAATAGAAAACTCCTGTAAAAATAGACAATGCAATTAACGTACTCACATGACTAGCTGGTCCTTCCTCGATCATCCTGAACAATTCATCGCTACTGATAAGGTAGGCCAGGAAAACATTAGCAATACCAAAAGATATTAATAAAAAAATAGTCCATTTAATCGCTTTCTTTCTAATCTTTTCGGCATTCCATTCCTGCTTTGACAACCTAATTTGAGCTCCTCTGTCACCTTCGATCCAATACTCAATTCTTCTAAAAACCATTTCTAAGAATATGGTTTGAGGACAAATCCATCCACAAAAAATACGCCCAAAAATGACCGTAAACAAGATAACAAATACCACTCCCACTATCATAAACAGCACGAAAATATAAAAATCTTGTGGCCAGAATGGAAATCCAAAAATATTAAATCGGCGTTCCAATATATTAAACATCATGAACTGATTGCCATTCACCTTTATAAAAGGATTTGCAATCAGGATAATCAATAAAAAATAACTAACCCACTTTCTATATTCATAAAATTTACCCGAAGGTTTTTTAGGGAATATGAATTTTCTATTTCCTTCATCATCGATGGTACCAATGGTATCTCTAAAAGCTTCATCTGGTAACTTTGACATCTGTTTTTTTTATTACTATTTTTATTCAGTTACCGCGGCACTTACTGCAGGAACGCTATCATCAACCCAAACCTCACCTTCCGGTGCTTTTGGATCTTTTGGATTGCTGCCTTTCAAAGACAATATATAACTTGCCACTTTCTGCATTTCTTTTGGTTTCAGCGTTCCTTTCCAAGAGATCATTCCTTTTCCATCGCGACCTCCATTAACTAAAGTATGGAATACATTTTTAATTCCGCCACCTAAAATCCATTTGTCATCTGTCAAGTTTGGACCAATTTGTCCTCCCGCATCAGCTCTATGACAAGCGGCACAGTTAGTAGTGAAAATTACTTTCCCTTCTGCCAAATCAGCAGGTTCAATTAGTAAAACAACGGTTTTCTCATCCATTAAATCTGGAGCCGTTTTCATATATTCAGCCACATCAATTTTGGCTTGAGCCAATTCTTTTTTCAGTTCCATTTCTTGGTTGTCACCACCCATAATTTCGAAACGAACTAAATAAACTACGGCAAAAACAATACAACCATAGAACAAATACACCCACCATGGCGGTAAATTATTGTCTAGTTCCTTGATCCCATCGTAATCATGATCTAACAATAAATTCTCCTCGTTTTCTATTGGTTCTGCCTTTGTAAGCAGTTTCATCATTCTTTTATACCACTCTCTATCTCGCATATCTGTAGCAGCTACTTCAACCTTTCTTGCTTTTTCTTCATCGCTAAGCAATTGATAAGTGATATTTTCAACGGCGCTAATGGTAATTTCTATAGCTATTAAAAGAAATAGAAATACGAATAAAAATACCGAAACCATAGGATATTTTATAAATGCTGCGCGATCACCTGAGTCTATAAAGTATTCCATTGCACCAACAATGATGAAGAAAATTACCGGTACTCTGACATATGCTGGAATTAATTTTTTCATTTTAATTATTTTAAAATTATACTATTAATTATCGTTCAATGGCATTTGACTCAGTTCGTCAATCTTTTCCTTTTTATAGGAAAAAACCCAAAACCCAAGTCCCACAAAAAAGGAGAAGAAAATTAATAGTGACAGTATTGGATATATCTCGACTCCCGAAATAGTCTCCATGTTGTGTTTAATTTGTTCAAACATGACTTTTAGTTTTTAGTATTATCTTTTACTTTAATATCAGTTCCTAGTCTTTGTATGTATGCTATTAAAGCTACGATTTCTCTTTCATTCATAGGAACGAATGTTTCTCCTCTAGCTTCTGCTTTTTTCTTACTTTCATTATAACTTTTCACAAAGTCAGGATCGCCCTTCAAGTTCTCTTCAATTTTCAAGGCTTGCGTTCTTAAAGTCTTAAGTCCGTTTGCAACTTCTGCATCAGAATAAGGAACCCCTAATGTAACCATAGCTTCCATTTTTCTTTGCGTCAAAGAGATATCCATCGGTTTATTATCAAATAACCATTTGTACCCAGGCATAATTGAACCAGCGGAGATACTTTGTGGACTCCAGAAGTGATTAAAATGCCAGCTGTCATTGTATTTACCACCTTCTCTTAATAAATCTGGACCTGTACGTTTTGAACCCCAAAGGAATGGGTGATCGTAAACAAATTCACCTGCTTTAGACTGTGGTCCATAACGTTCTACTTCACTACGGAAAGGTCGAACAGATTGTGAGTGACAACCCACACATCCTTCACGAATGTATAAATCACGTCCTTCTAATTCTAATGGTGTATATGGTTTTACACTAGCAATAGTTGGAATATTAGATTTGATCATAATTGTTGGTACGATTTGAATAACACCACCAATTAATATAGCAATTGTTGCTAAAATGGTTAACTGAATAGGTTTTCTTTCTAACCATGGGTGAAATTTTTCTCCTTTAACTCTTCCTTTACTTATTCTTACTAAAGCTGGAGCTTCTGCTAATTCATCTTCAATACTAGAACCAAATCTTATGGTTTGAACAATATTATATACTAATACTAACATTCCAATTAGATATAGAGAACCACCAATAGCTCTCATCCAGTACATTGGCATAATTTGCGTAACAGTCTCAAGGAAATTACCGTATGTTAAAGTTCCATCTGGATTAAATTGTTTCCACATAGAAGCTTGTAAAAATCCCGCTACATACATTGGAAGACAATATAATATAATACCCAAAGTTCCAATCCAAAAATGGAAATTAGCTAGTTTAATAGAAAATAATTTACTTTTAGTCATTCTTGGTATTAACCAATAAATCATACCGAAAGTCATAAACCCGTTCCAAGCTAAAGTACCTACGTGAACGTGTGCAATAATCCAATCTGTATAATGCGCAATTGCATTTACATTTTTAAGAGACAACATTGGCCCTTCAAAAGTCGCCATTCCATAACCTGTAATTGCTACAACAAAGAATTTCAAAACAGGATCAACACGTACTTTATCCCAAGCACCTCTTAAGGTTAGCAAACCATTAATCATCCCACCCCAAGAAGGAGCCAATAACATGATTGAGAATACTACTCCTAAATTTTGTGCCCAGTTAGGCAAAGCAGAATATAATAAATGATGCGGACCAGCCCAGATATAAATAAAAATCAATGACCAAAAGTGAACAATAGATAATCTATAAGAATACACAGGACGATTAGCCGCCTTTGGAACATAATAATACATCAACCCTAAGAAAGGAGTTGTCAAGAAAAACGCTACCGCATTATGTCCGTACCACCATTGTACCAAAGCATCTTGAACTCCTGCATACACAGAATAACTCTTCCAAGCAGAAACAGGTAATTCTAAATTATTAAAAATATGTAAAACAGCAATTGTAACAAAAGTGGCCAAATAAAACCATATCGCAACATATAAATGGCGCTCTCTTCTTTTTATCATGGTTCCAATCATATTGATCCCCATAACCACCCAAATTATGGTTATAGCAATATCGATAGGCCATTCTAATTCAGCATACTCTTTTGAAGAACTATACCCTAGAGGCAACGTAATTGCTGCGGCTACTATAATTAACTGCCAACCCCAAAAATGAAGATTACTTAAAAAATCACTATACATCCTTGCCTTTAGCAATCGTTGCAATGAATAATACATTCCCGCAAAAAAAGCATTACCTACAAAGGCAAAAATAACTGCATTCGTATGTAAAGGCCTAAGCCTTCCGTAACTTAACCACGCAATTCCGTCTGTTAGGTTAGGAAAAAGATAAAAGAACGCTACTAATAGCCCTACTGACATTCCCACTACACCAAAAATGATGGTAGCGTAAATGAATTTCTTTACAATTTTGTTATCGTAATAAAATTGTTGCATTTCCATAATTAATTTTGTTTTTCTTCTGTTATTTGTTTTGGTTTTGGATTCTCAACTTTGAGCTCATCGTCAAAAAGCATTCTGACTGATGGTGTATAATCATCATCATATTGACCTGTCTTTACTGCTCGTATAAAAGCAATAAAAAAGCCAATAGCTATTATTATACTGATGGAAATTAATAAATAAATGACACTCATACCTAAAATTTGTGTTTACAAAGGTAATATTCACCTTTTTTATAAAGTATGACAATTATCATACTTCCTTACTATTTGTTAATATTTATCTAAAATTATCTTAATTTTTTAGCGTAAAAATTACTCATTATCGTTACAAAACTGACAATCGTTATGGTACTCAGCGGCATAATTATAGCCGCTACTAACGGTTGCAAATGCCCTGTAATAGCAAATGACAACCCTATTATATTATACAGTAAAGACATACCAAAACTCATTCTAATTGTTGTCATCGCCTTTTTAGATAACTTTAAAAAGTAATGTAATTTTTGGAATTCGTTTGCTTCCAAAATCCCATCACAAGCTGGCGAGAAAACATTAACATTTTCTGAAATAGAAATCCCTACATTACTTTGCGCCAATGCACCAGCATCATTCAAACCATCTCCCACCATCATCACGTTTCTACCCTCTTCTTGTAATCTCTTGATAAACTCCAGTTTTTGCTCTGGTTTCTGATCAAAAATCAGTTCAGTCCCTGCAGGCAAAAGCGTTTCCAGAGAAGATTTCTCTCCCTCGTTATCTCCAGACAAAACTTTGATTTGATAATTCTCTTTTAAACTTTTAAACAGATTCTCTAAACCTGCTCTGTATTGATTATTAAAAACATATTTTCCGCAATAATTACCATTAAGAGTGATGTGAACTGCAGTTTGCAGCACAGTACTATCGTCTGCACTTCCTGCAAATACTGCTGATCCGATTACTACCTCCATTCCCTGAATCGTAGCCCGAATCCCTTTACCAGTTATTTCCTCAAAATCAGTAATAACTACATTTTTCATATCCGGAAGAAAATCGTACAGCATTCTGCTTAACGGATGATTAGAAGCGCGAAGTACTGTTTTAATCTTAACTAGATCCTCGCTGGATAATACCTTCCCTTCATAAGAAATTTGTGCTTTTTTATTAGTGGTTATGGTTCCCGTTTTATCAAAAACAATAGTATCGACTTTGGCTAATTGTTCAATAACCAGCGCATTTTTAAGGTAAAACTTCTGTTTCCCTAAAATTCGCAATACATTCCCCATTGTAAATGGAGCGGTCAATGCCAGAGCGCAAGGACAGGCTACAATCAAGATTGCCGTAAAAACATTAAAAGCAGTATTTGTATCAATAAAAATCCAATACCCAAATGACGCAAAGGCAATCAAAAGTAAGACAGGAGTAAAATACCTGCTTATTGTATCAGTTATACTTTTATGTCTTTGGGCCACAGTTTTCTGGAAAACATCATTACTCCATAATTGGGTGAGGTAACTTTGAGAAACAGAAAACAACACTTCCATTTCAACAACTTTCCCAATCTGTTTTCCTCCAGCAAATACTTTATCACCAGAATTCTTTGTGATAGGAACTGCTTCACCAGTAACAAAACTATAATCGATGGCGGCTTTTTCGCTAATTAATATCCCATCAACAGGAATTAATTCCTGATTTCTAATGAGTAGTCGATCTCCTTTTTGAATATCATAAACAGGTACACTCTCTTCAGAAGAATCGCTATTAATTCGAGTAATTGCAATTGGAAAATAAGATTTAAAATCTCTTTCAAAACTTAAGAAACTATAGGTTTTAATTTGGAACATCTTCCCTAAAAGCATAAAGAAAATCAAGCCAGTCAGACTATCAAAAAAGCCCGATCCATAATCAAAAATAATATCAGTAGTGCTTCGTACAAACATGACAATAATTCCTAATGCAATAGGAATGTCAATATTTAGCATTTTTGATCTAATACTTTTATAGGCCGAAACATAATAATCAGAGGCTGAATACAAAAATGCAGGTAAGGATAAGATAAAAATTAACCAACGAAAGAATGGTTTATACGTATCCAACCAATATTCTTGCACCTCAAAATATTCTGGAAAGGAAAGCAACATAATATTACCGAAGCAAAAAAAAGCAACTCCTAACTTATAGGTCAGACTTCTATCTACATTCTTTTTCCCAGTTTCATAATTCTCCAGACTAATGTAAGGCTCGTAGCCAATAGAACTCAGTAAATAAACAATTGTACTAAGCGAAACAGCTTGCGGATTATACGTTATTCGTACCTTTTTTTCAGGGAAATTAACCTGTGAAGTACTTATTCCTTTTTGAAGTCGTTGTAAATTTTCTAAAATCCAAATACAAGAACTACAATGGATATGAGGTATGCTAAGTGAAACAATAGCTGTACCCTCTTCTTCAAACTCTAATAATTTTGAAACGATACTTTCGTTTTCTAAGAAATCATATTTACCTTTAATATCAAGGGGGGTTGCTCCAGGGGATTTTTCAAAATCATAATAGCATGTCAAATCATTGACACTGAAAATTTCGTACACCGTTTTACAACCGTTGCAACAAAAACTTTTATTATCAAAAATAATTTCTTCTGCTTTAATAATATCTAAACCACAATGGAAACAGTTTTGTGTATCCATAATTTTGCTCATTTTACCTGCCGCAAGGTCATAAACAAATGTTAATAAAAATATGATATATGTCATATTAATGCGTAAATTTACCAAACTAACACTCCTCACAATGTCAAAATGCGAACAATGTATTGTTAGAGAATTCAGCTCGCTGAAGGCTCTTAATAAAGATGAACTGGTAAAACTTGCCGGTTGTAAAACATCGCGCATTATCCGAAAAGGAGAAGTGATTTTTGAGGAAGGAGAAAATGTAAATGGAATATTCTGCATTAAGGACGGTGTTTGTAAACTTACTAAACTAAGTCCTAACGGAAAAGATCATATTGTCAAACTAGTTACAAAAGGAGAATTATTAGGGCAACGTTCTATGATTAGTGACGAGCCCGTTCACTTAAGTGCTGTTGCGCTTGAAGATATGGAAGTGTGTTTTATTCCAAAAACCGAAGTTATGGGGTTCTTTGATAAAAACAATCAGTTTTCGATGAATGTGATGAAAACGATATGTGGCGACCTAAAAGAAGCAGATAGCCACACGGTTAATATGGCTCAAAAAACCGTCAAGGAAAGATTAGCACAAACGTTACTGTACCTAAACGATACCTTTGGAAAAAATGAAGATGACTCCTTAAAAATTCAACTTTCAAGAGACGAATTAGCCAGTATAATAGGAACAGCGACGGAAAGCTGTATTCGTTTACTGTCTGACTTTAATAAATTAGGATTAATCAATTTAGTAGGCAAAAAGATTACGATTACAGATATCAATAAATTAAAAAAGATCTCTGAATAAGAACTTCATTATTCTTTTTTATTCATCAATAAATAGTAAACTGGAATCCCTAACAACACAATTCCTAAGCCTAAACCAGTATTTAAAGTATCATGTATCAATAATACGATACAAATTGCCGTAGTGACAAGTAAGTATAGTGCAGGAACAATTGGATAGCCAAAAGCTTTATAAGGTCGCGCAGCATTTGGCTCCTTTCTTCTAAGAATAAAAACACCTAAAATCGTCAATATATAAAAGAGTAAAGAGGCAAAAGTGGCATACGTCAACAAGTCCCCAAACTTACCCGAAACTGCTAATACACAAGCCCAAATACATTGTACCCACAGCGCTTTGGCCGGAACTTGATTTTTATTTAATTCTGTTGCTTGTTTAAAAAACAAACCATCTTTTGCCATAGCATAAAACAATCTACCCCCCGAAAGAATCAGCCCGCTATTAGCACCAAAAGTAGATACCATAATTAACGCTGCCATTACAAAAACACTAACATTGCCCATAATCATACCTGCGGCAGCTGCTCCAACTCTATCATTATTTGCAAACATAATTCCGCCATCAAAAATAGAAGTGGCTCCTGGCGTTCCCTGCATTGGTAGTAAAGCTAAATAAGCTACGTTAGCCAAAACATAAATAATCGTTACGATCAATGTTCCTAAGAATAAACTTCTGGGAATATTCTTTTTTGGTTCTTTAATTTCTCCGGCAATAAAAGTAACATTATTCCAGGCATCGCTTGAAAACAAGGAATTAATCATAGTCGCTGCAGCCGCTCCTAGCAATGCCGTTCCTGCCAATTTAGTAACCGTTACAGTTCCGTCAGGATTAAGCACCGTTTTACTTGCGTCCCACATATTAGTGAAATTATTCGCCAGAACATCCGTTTTTAACCCCACATATATTCCTAAAATAATTAAAGCGAATAAAGCGATCAGTTTAGCCGAGGTTAGAATTAGTTGCACTATTTTTCCAGATTTGACCCCTCTGGTATTAATATATGTCAGCAAAACAATACTCAAAATAGCCAGTAACTTACTGTTTGTGAAATTTACAGAACTACTAATTTTAAACAAAGTATCATCTAAAAACGGAAAAAATATAGCGGCATAACTTGCAAAAGTCACCGCTATTGCGGCAATAACTCCTGTTTGAATCACGGTAAAAACCGTCCATCCATATAAAAAAGAAACTAGTCGTCCGTAAGCACGTTGAATGTAAACAAATTGGCCGCCAGCATTAGGCATCATTCCGGCTAACTCACCATAACTTAGTGCAGCAGCCACAGTAATTAATCCAGTAACCACCCATATTATCAATAACCAAGCAGCAGAGCCAATGTCACGTGCCATAGCTGATGTTACTATAAAAATCCCTGAACCTATCATCGAACCCGCTACTAAACTAGTAGCATCAATTAATCCTAACGAGCGTTTTAACTCGGTTTTATTTTCCGACATATTTAAATGTGTATTGACTTAAAAAAAATGACAGCCTATTATGACTATTTCGCTTCTTCCCAATTTGGAATATTTTAAAATCACAGATTTTCTAATTCCTAATTTTTTGGGAGTCGCTTCGCTTCTTCCCAATTTGGAATATTTGAAAATCACCGATTTTCTAATTCCTAATTTTTTGAGAGTCGCTTCGCTTCTTCCCAATTTGGAATATTTGAAAATCACCGATTTTCTAATTCCTAATTTTTTGGGAGTCGCTTCGCTTCTTCCCAAAAAACATCCATTTCAGCGAGGGTCATGTCCATTAGTGGTTTTCCAAGTTCACCTGCTTTGCTTTCTAAATACTGAAAACGCTTGATGAATTTTTTATTGGTGCGCTCCAAAGCATCTTCTGGATTTATATTTAAAAAACGGGCGTAATTAATCATCGAAAATAAAACATCGCCAAACTCGGATTCTATTTTATCTTGATCGCCTGCCTCTACCTCTACTTGCAGTTCATCTAATTCTTCTTGTACTTTATCCCAAACTTGATGTGGTTCATCCCAATCAAACCCTACAGCCTTTACTTTGTCTTGGATTCGGCTTGCCTTCACTAAAGCAGGTAAACTTTTAGGTACTCCTTCAAGAACGGAACTTCTTCCTTCTTTTAGTTTTAGTTTTTCCCAATTTTGTTTTACTTCTTCTTCATTGGCAACTACAGTATCCGAGTAAATATGTGGGTGACGGTGAATTAACTTATCGCAAATTTCATTGCAAACATCGGCTATATCAAAGTCATTTGTTTCGCTTCCTATTTTAGCATAAAAAACAATATGCAACATTAAGTCTCCCAATTCTTTTTTTACTTCAATCAGATCATTATCAAGGATAGCATCGCCTAGTTCATAGGTCTCTTCAATGGTGAGATGGCGCAAAGTTTGAAGCGTTTGCTTTTTATCCCATGGACATTGCTCACGCAGCTCGTCCATGATAGTTAACAATCTGTCAAAAGCCTTAAGTTGAGTTTCTCTTGTAGTCATAATATTTGTTTTTTCTTTGCCAGTTTGGTCTTTGAATAAGGCTTGTAAAAATAAGAAATCCCGTCTTCTAAAATTAGAGAAGACAGGATTTTTTTAAAATTGAGAATGTATTATTCTTTAACTTTTTTTTCTTTTTCGGCAGGAGTTTCTTCTGCAACGGCTGCAGCTGGTTCTGCATCAAGAACCAAACCTTTTGCCTCAAGCATATTGTACCAATTCAATATTTTTTTAATATCTGATGGATATACTCTTTCCTCATCATAGTCAGGTAAAACTTCTTTAAAGTAAGACGCTAATGTAGCATTGTCTTCTTTATGTGAAATTGCAGGACCATTGCTTTCTTTGGCAGCGATTTTGTCCATTATTTCTGCTAATGGCTTCTCCCCTTCATAAGTGTAAACTGAAATTTCAGATAATAAACTTACATTGCTTTTTAAGTTGACCGTAATTTTTTTTCCATCTGCTAATGATTCTGCAACAAAACCACTACGCGTTTGCACTTTAAGTACATATAAACCTGGTTTCCCAGAAATGGCTAGTATTTTTTCTAAATTCATATTATTTTAATTATTATTAAGAATTCGATTTGTATATATTTTTTATTAAACTCCAAAAGCCATGCCCAAATATAGCATAAGGAATAATATTACCTTCCTTTTTTGGCAATAAAACGCATTCTATAATCTTGGAATGTCTTACCTTCAGTAATATTCTTTAGTTTCTTTTGAATTAAACGTTTTTTAAGTGAAGAAATTTTATCCGTAAACAAGACCCCTTCGATATGATCGTATTCATGCTGAATAACTCTAGCTATCAAACCTTCAAAAACTTCTGTTTTTACAACAAAATCCTCTTCACAGTACTCAATTGTAATTTTTGGATTTCTGTAAACATCCTCGCGAACGTCTGGAATACTCAAACATCCTTCATTAAAACACCATATTTCACCCTCTTCTTTCAACATTTTTGCATTGATGAAAGTTCTTTTAAACCCTTTCAATTCATTTTGTTCTGACGATTCTAAATCTTCATCTTCACTAAAAGGTGTCGTATCAATTATGAACAAACGAAGTGCTTTCCCTACTTGTGGCGCAGCAAGACCTACTCCACATGCATTATACATCGTATCATACATGTTAGCAATCGTTTCTTTTAACTCAGGGTGCTCCTGCGAAATGTTCTCTCCTACTTTTCTTAAAACAGGATGGCCATATCCTACAATTGGTAAAATCATTATTGTTATTTTAAGTATTATCAGCCATAAATTAAGGATTTTCACTCCTTAAATACGGTTGGCAAAAATAGTAAAAATTTAGACAATGAATAATTCCTAAAGGATATTTAGCATTTATTTCTACTTTAAACTTAAATCAAAGCCTTTTCCGCTATGGATAAATCGTACAATTCCTATATTTGTATGCAATACTTATTATATGATTCCTAAAGTTAAAAAGAATATAGACAGTACTTATTTTACAAATGCTTTAAAAATAACTATAGCAGCAGCTATTCCCGTTTTACTATTTTCTTACTTAGGTAATTTCCAAATTGGTTTTACTATAGCCTTAGGTGCTATTCTCGTGTATCCTAGCGATATTCCCAGTAATCTGAAACATAAAATTAACGGAATTCTTGTTACTATTCTAATCGTATCTGGAGTCAACTTATCGATAAACCTTATCTATCCCTACTCCTGGCTGTTTTATCCGTTCTTTACTATATTATTGTTTTTTCTATCAATGATTTCAGTCTATGGACAAAGAGCAACGATGGTTTCGTTTTCAGCTTTACTAACAATATCATTGGCTTTTGCTCACCTACAAACAGGATGGGAAAGATTTCAATATTCTGGACTACTACTTTTAGGTGGTTTATTCTACCTACTTATTTCTTTAGTCTTTTTCCAAATAAGACCACATCGCTACGCTGAATTACAAATTGCCGAATGCATCAATTTAACCTCCAAATATTTAAAATTAAGAGGAGATTTATGGGAGTTAAATTCAGATCGAAAGGCAATCACTAAAAAACAATTGCAGTTGCAGGTACAGCTAAACGCTATTCATGAAAACATAAGAGAAGCTCTTATCAGGAATAGAACAAATTCTGGTTCCTCTAATCAAAATCGAAAAATGCTGCTGGTATTTATTTCTTTAGTTGAAATTATGGAGCTGGCTATCGCTACTTCATTCGACCACAATAAGCTACATCAAAAATTTGACGCCCATCCAAGGGTTTTAGCAACCTACCAAAATCTTGCTTACAACCTTGCCCAAAGCCTAAAAAAAGTATCTGAAAGCATTGAAAACGGGGAGAAATACGTTTCAAAACACAACCTTCTTACTGATTTACAAGATTTAGAAATAGCAATTACAAATTACGAAAATAATTTAGGAAAAGAGAAGGCTTCCGAAGGAGTTTTAATGCTAACAAACATGTTGCATTATGCAGAGAAACAAGTGGAGATAAACAAAACACTGGAGCGCGCTTTTACAACGGTTGTAAAATCACAAGACTTAAAAGGAAAAGATAAGGATTTAGAAAAATTTATAACACCTCAGTACTACCCAATTAGTACATTGATTGAGAACTTTAGTTTCTCTTCCACTGTTTTTAGACATTCCCTTCGGCTGACAATTACTATTTTGATTGGTTTTCTTATTGGAAAAATACTCCCCTTTCAAAACGCTTATTGGATTGTGTTAACTATTGTCGTTATAATGAGACAAGGGTATGGCTTAACAAAAGAACGAACGTTTCATAGGATCTTTGGAACAATTGTAGGTGGTTTTATTGCTTTCGCGATACTTTTCTTAGTTCATGACTCGACAGTCATTGGTACATTAGCAATCATAGCGATGCTTTTTGGTTTTTCATTTACACCAACCAACTATAAAGTTGGAGCAACATTCATAACCATTTATGTGATTTTCATTTATGCGATCTTAACCCCAAATATCGAAAATGTAATTCAATATCGCGTAATAGACACATTGGTTGGAGCTACTTTATCTTTTCTAGCCAATTACTTTTTATGGCCTTCCTGGGAGTTCGTAAAAATACCAGTGTATCTGGAAAAATCAATTGAAGCAAACAGAAATTATTTAAAGCAAATATCCCTGTTTTACAATAAAAAAGGTGAAGTTCCTACCTCCTATCGTCTAGCTCGAAAACATGCTTTTATTGAAGTTGGAAATCTGATGGCCTCTTTTCAAAGAATGCTTCAGGAGCCTAAATCGAAACAAAGCAAATTAGCACAAGTCTATAAACTAACCGTACTTAATCACACATTATTATCGTCTGCTGCCTCCTTGGGAACCTATATCCAATCTCATAAAACATCTGAGGCATCAGAAGCTTTTAATGTTGTCGTGGACAAAGTTATTAGAAACCTAAAAGACGCTATAACTATCTTAAAAGAGGATAGCATAGAATCTAAAACAATTACAGTTAATGAGGATTTAAGTAAACGATTTATTGAATTAAATAAAATTCGAGCCAAAGAATTAAAAAAAGGAAATACTATTGATGAAGAGGCATTTCAATTAAAAATGCAGGAAGCACAATTGGTAATCGAGCAATTAATCTGGTTAACTAATTTATCTGAAAATATAGTTAGAACTACCCGGGTATTAATAAAAACAGAAAATGAACTTCAATAAAATATTGAAGTTCATTTTTATTATTTAATTTTTTAGTTTTAAAACTGCAGCTGTATTTTTTCTTATTTCATCTGATAGCGCCGGATTATCATTTAATGCCTGACCATAGGAAGGAATCATTTTTTTAAGTTTTGTTTGCCATTCAGCAGAAGCTAACTCTTCCTTAAAACATCTTCCTACTAAGTCAATCATAATAGAAACTGCGGTAGAAGCACCTGGCGAAGCGCCAAGCAAAACGGATAATGATCCGTCAGAAGTAGTTATTACCTCAGTACCAAATTCAAGTATCCCACCTTCTTTTTTATCTTTTTTAATAACCTGTACGCGCTGTCCCGCTCTTTCAATCACCCAGTCCTCAGCCTTTGCGCTAGGAACGTATTCCCGTAAAGCATCTATCCTATCTTCAGTAGATTGACGCACTTGCTGAATCAAATATTTTGTCAGCGGTATGTTTTTAATTCCTGCAGATATCATTGGAAAAATATTATCTGTAGTTATCGATAATGGCAAATCAGAATAGGAACCGTTTTTCAAAAAACGAGTTGAGAATCCGGCAAATGGGCCAAATAACAATTGTTTTTCTCCATTAATCATTCTTGAATCTATATGCGGTACAGACATAGGTGGCGCACCTACACTAGCTTTACCATATACTTTTGCGGCATGTTTTGCAATAACCTCAGGATTTATACATTTAAGCCATTGTCCACTTACTGGAAAACCACCAAAACCGCCCCCTTCAGGAACATCTGCTTTTTCTAACAGCGGTAATGATCCACCACCGGCACCTATAAATACAAATTTAGTATATACTTTTCTTTTTTGGCCTGTAGCCAAATCAGTTATTTTTATTCTCCAAGACTTATCGTCACGTTGTTTCAATTTTTGAACTTCATGATGATAATGAATAGTTACTCCGTCAAGAGTAGCTAAATAGCTAAAAATACTTCTGGTTAATTCTCCAAAATTCACATCAGTACCTATAGCCATTTTGGTGGCAGCCACTTTTTCTGACTCGTCTCTACCTTCCATTACTAGAGGCATCCATTCTTTCAATTGAGATAAATCAGTACTAAAAACCATATCCTTAAACAGTTGGTTTTTTTGTAAAGCTTCAAATCTTTTCTTTAGGTATTCAACATTTTTATCACCCCAAACAAAACTTAGATGTGGGATACTTTTTATGAAATTTTCAGGAGAAGGAACTTTATTTTCTTCTACTAAATAAGACCAGAATTGTCGCGACACCTCAAAAGATTCAGCAATACTAATTGCTTTTTTTGGGTCAATAGTTCCATCCTCTTTTTCAGGAGTATAATTCAGTTCACAAAAAGCAGAATGCCCCGTTCCCGCATTATTCCATGCGTCAGAACTCTCGGCAGCTGCAATGTCTAATCTTTCGAAAATCTCTATTTTGATATCTGGTTGTAGTTCTTTCAGAATTAATCCAAGTGTGGCACTCATGATTCCAGCACCTATAAGAACTACATCAGTATTTGAGCGAATTGTTGTGTCTGGCATAGCAAAAAATTTAAAGCACAAAGATACTTTTTATAATTGCAAAAAAAACTATAAATTAATAGAGAAAAGTTACAAACTACGAAAACGTTTTAGACCTTTATACTCCTTTAAGTATGACTATTTAAAACATTTTTCGGTTCAAGTAATCTTGGAGCATTATTGTGGCAGAAATTTCATCAATCAACGCTTTATTCTGACGTTGTTTTTTTTTCAAGCCACTATCTATCATGGACTGAAAAGCCATTTTTGAGGTAAAACGCTCATCTACCCGAATTACCTTCATATCTGGAAAATGATTAGTAAAATGAGTAACAAAACCTTTAATTATCGAAGCACTTTCTGAAGGCTGGCCATTCATTTGTTTTGGCTCACCAATGAGAACTGCTTCTACCTTCTCCTTAGAAAAATAATCCTTTAAAAAGGCAATGGCTGTTGGACTTGGAATAGTTGTTAATCCAGACGCAATGATTTGCATTTCATCTGTCACCGCAATACCGGTGCGTTTTTGTCCGTAATCTATAGCAAGTACTCTAGGCATTTTTATTTTTTTTCAAAGATAACTATTTTAATTTTCCGATTCTCAGCAACAACGGAAATGTTGCTTTTTTATCACTTTTTTGCCACGAACCTTTCAACTCCTCTTGAATTAATTCTAACGGATTGCGATTATTCTTTTTAATATAGTGTTGAGTTGCAGGCCATGTTTCGAGATACCCCATAAGTTCCTTAAAACTCCATACTGCATTAATTTTTTCTGCATCCTCAAATTTACAATAATCGATAAAAAACAAAACGATCATTATCCTTATTCTTTAATAACAAATCTGAATCGAGTTTTGTAACATTTTCAAAGCAAATTGACTTTTTGTTTTTGCATTAAAAACTTATATTTGCCTAAAAATTATCACACATGACTTCATTACAAACAATTATAGAACAAGCCTGGGAAAACAGAGCTTTGTTACAAGAAGAAACAACAACAAAAGCCATCAGAGAGGTTATAGAATTATTAGACTCTGGTAAATTACGTGTTGCTGAACCAAAAGGAGATGCATGGCAAGTAAACGAATGGGTTAAAAAAGCAGTAGTTATGTATTTCCCTATTCAAAAAATGGAAACATGGGAAGCGGGAATTTTTGAATACCATGACAAAATGGAATTGAAAAAAGACTATGCTGCCAAAGGAATTCGTGTAGTTCCAGGAGCATCTGCTCGTTATGGAGCTTATATTTCAAGTGGCGTAATTATGATGCCTAGTTATATCAATATAGGTGCTTATGTAGACGAAGGAACTATGGTAGATACCTGGGCAACAGTAGGAAGTTGTGCTCAAATAGGTAAAAATGTACATTTAAGTGGCGGAGTAGGAATTGGTGGGGTTCTTGAACCTTTACAAGCTGCGCCGGTAATTATTGAAGACGGTGCCTTTATAGGTTCTCGTTGTATTGTTGTTGAAGGAGTTCATGTTGGGAAAGAAGCTGTTCTTGGTGCTAACGTTTGTTTGACTGCATCTACAAAAATTATTGACGTAACTGGTGATGAACCAGTGGAGATGAAAGGTTTTGTTCCTGCTCGTTCAGTAGTAATTCCAGGAAGCTATACTAAAAAGTTTGCAGCTGGTGAATTTCAAGTTCCTTGCGCATTAATCATTGGTACTCGCAAGCCATCTACTGATTTAAAAACATCTTTAAATAACGCTTTACGCGAATATGACGTAGCGGTTTAAATTTATTTTGTAATAAAATATTATATTGTATATTCCTCCCTCAAAAAGGGAGGTTTTTTTATCTTATGAAAATACTAGTTATACAGCAAAAAATGATTGGGGACGTATTGGTAAGTAGCATCATATGCAACAACCTTAGACTCGCCTACCCTGATGCTCAAATTGATTATTTGGTGTATGAATCAACAACTCCTGTTTTAGAAGGCAACCCAAATATTGATACGATTATTCGTTTTGAAGAAAAGCATCGAAAAAGCAAAAAAGAATTCCTAAATTTAGCCCTCGAACTTAGAGCTAATAAGTACGATTTAGTAGTTGACGCCTATTCAAAATTAGAGAGCTGGTTAATGGTATTATTAAGCGGTGCCAAAAGAAAAATATCTTACAAGAAAAAAGGACGCACTTTTCTATATACTGACAATGTGCCGTTTGAGGAATTCCCAAAAACTAATCTGGGTTTAGCGATTGAAAGAAGATTATCGCTTCTAGAACCGCTTCATTTATCAGTAAAGATTGATCCTCTACCAAAACTATTTGTTACTCCCGAAGAAAATCAACACGCTATTGCCCTTTTTAAACAACATCGGCTTAAAAAAGATAGAAAAACGGTTATGATTAGCCTTTTGGGTAGTGAAAACTTAAAGACCTATCCATTAAACTACATGACATCTGTTGTTGACACTATTGCTGACAATGCTGATGTGAATATACTTTTCAATTATTTTCCAAAGCAAATCAACGATGCTAAAATTGTTTTTGACAATTGTAAACCATCGACCCAAGAAAAAATATATTTTGATTTATTGGGCGGTGATTTGAGAGCATTTATTGGCGTATTGAATCAATGTGATCTCATTATTGGCAACGATGGCGGAGCCATAAACATGGCAAAAGCACTAGGAAAACCCTCTTTTATTATCTTTTCTCCATGGATTGAAAAGAAAATCTGGGCCACATTAGAAGATGGAATTCAACACGTTTCAGTACATTTAAATGATTACAAACCGGAGCTGTTATCAAAAAAAACAGAGAAGGAACTTAAACAGGACGCTCTCTCCTTATATAAAGAATTTAAACTCCAATTATTTAAAGATAAACTAAAGTCTTTTCTACTAAAGAATCTATCCGATGTCAATTAATAGAAATAGAGACAGAATATCATCCAATAAAGTATTTTTGAGTGCCTTAATTATTACCCATAATGAGGAGCATAATATAAAAAATGTATTAAGCAATTTGGATTTTGCCGATGAGATAATTGTCGTGGATTCTTATAGTACAGATAAAACGGTATCGATCGCGACTGCCCATAAGAATGTAAGAGTGATACAACATACATTTGAAAATTATCCCACCCAAAGAAATTATGCCATTAGCCTAGCTAGTCATTCCTGGATTCTTTTTTTGGATGCCGATGAACGAATTACCGCTGAACTAAAAGAGGAGATCATTAGAACTATTCATGACACAGATTCCTTCTCAGCCTATTACTGCTACCGCACCTTCATGTTTAAAAACACTAAGCTTCGCTTTAGCGGATGGCAAACTGATAGAATTATGAGAATTTTCAATAAAGAAAAAGCCCTATATGATTTAGAAAAGATTGTTCATGAAAAATTAACAGTTAGCGGAAAAACTGGCAAACTGAAAAACAAACTGATTCATTACTCGTATCGCAGTTACAATGATTACAAACAAAAAATGGATGCTTACGGAAAGTTAAAAGCAATAGAAGAATTTAACAAAGGAACAAAACCGACTTTTTTCCATTTTTACCTCAGACCGATATATCAATTTTTATATCAATACATCATTAGAATGGGTATATTAGACGGTCAAAAAGGGATTGTTATTTGTTATTTAAATGCCTATAGTGTTTATATTCGTTTTCAGGAATTGAAAAAAATCCGAGTAAACAACTAAGATTTCCAAAACTTCAATTTCTTTTTCAACCTGCGTTTTCTCGCAAATTCATCCTGAAACTGAATGGTAAATTGCCACATTTTTTCAAACACTTCACTTTCACTTTCCGTGTAATATTTAGCATACTCGTTACTCATTACGGCAATCATTTCCTTCTTTGGCGTAAGCCTACTGAAGTTTTTCATTCGCATATCAAAATCCATTGATTCATGAAAATTCATACGGTTTAAATCCACTAGGTAAAAACTATAGGTATTATTCTCTTCATTCTTAATCAATGTATTTCCTGGAGAATGATCTAAGAATTCTATCCCTTTTTCATGTAAATCGAAAGTGAATTTTGTAAACTGTCTTAAAATGTTCTCATTATCTGGATAATCTGGAATTTCTACTAATTCTCTAAAAGTAAGATTAGCTTCTAAATGTTCGCTAACATAATAACTATCTCTTAAGCCTATGCTATTAAAATTCTCAAAGTAAGCCAATGGTTGTGGCGTACCTATCCCATTTTTCAACAAAATAGTAGCATATTCAAACGAACGCTTAGCCTTAGATTTTCTAAAATACTTATAGGCTATTTTATTAACGATATTCGGAATCTTGAAGGATTTGATATTGATTGTCTTCCCATCTAAGTCAAACAATTTAATTACGTTTCTGTCTCCATCTCCAAAAACAGTTCCTAGATCAGAATTGAATTCTTTAATAAAGCGAAGGATTTCCTTAGAGTTTTGAACCGCATTCGAAAACATCAGTTTTATCGTCATTTTTATTTTTTTAAGTACTTTATTTTATGCTTTAAAAAAGCAATCCTAGTTTAGAGATGGGATAAAAAACAGCAAAATCCAAATAAATCTGTGCCATTTTAGAAAACCTCTAGAGTTACAAGCAAATTTCAAATTCAAATTCTCAAACCACTACTAAGCAACAAAACTACACATACCATTTTAGACTTCAAATTATTATTGTAATTTCGGCAAAAAAATAACAATGACTATATTACATGTGTCAGCTGTAAAAAATTGGGGTGGCGGCGAAAATCATATTGAAAACCTTTGTTTCGAATTAAAAGCTACTCATCCAGAGGTCAAAAATATTGTTTTATGCGTTGAAAACGGCCTTTTTCATAGTCGCCTCATGAAAACTGACATTACGTATGAGACAGCTCCTTTAGCCTATAATTTAGACATCCGATTTTCTAAAAAAATCATTGCAATCTGTAAAGAAAATAAAGTTGATGTAATTCACATTCATGATCCCTCAGCTATTGCTTTATGCATTATTGCTGACAAACTTTATAGCTTACCTCCTTTTGTCTTTAGTAAAAAGACCTCTTTTCCAATAAAAAAGAAGAAGTTAACTCTTTATAAGTACAACTATCCAAAAATCAAAAAATATTTTTGCGTTTCTAATGAAACAAAAAGGGTTACCGAAGAGTCCATTTATGATAAAAATAAGCTTATCACTATTTATCACGGAACGAATTTAAAAAATAAAAGTACAGAGACTCCTTTTTTACTGCGTGAAAAATTTGCTATAGATCATGCTAAAAAAATTATTGGAATCATAGGCAATCACATTCGAGCTAAAAATTTTGAAACGCTAATTGAAACGGTCAACATAATAATCAACGAAGAAAAAAGAACAGATATTGTTTTTGTCCAAATTGGAAATTTCACAGAAAGAACGCCAGAATTATTAGAATCTGTTAAGAAATACAACTTAGAAAAGGACATTGTTTTTTTAGGTTATACCCCTAATGCATCTAATTTCATTCCGCAATTTGACGCATTATTGGTCACTTCTCAAAGCGAAGGAATACCTCAGGTAATCTTTGAAAGTTTTTACCATAAAAAACCTGTCATAAGTACAAGCGTAGGCGGGATTCCGGAAATTATCGAAGATGGTGTTAATGGATTATTAGCCCCGAAACACGATCCAAAAGTTTTAGCTGAAAAAATAATTCATTTATTTGACAGCCCAGAACTAATTCCTAGTTTCACTTCAATCTCACACGAAAAACAGCTAAGTCTATATACTACCACTATTATGGCTGAAAAAACATTAGAACAATATAAAAAAATTATCGATGGAAAATCTTAACGAAGAAATACATAAAGCATTCGAAGTCATAAAAGAAGGCGGAATAATCCTCTACCCTACAGACACTGTTTGGGGAATTGGCTGTGATGCTACAAACCCAGAGGCAGTTGCTAAAATCTTCAAGCTAAAAAAAAGAGTAGAAACCCAAAGCATGATTGTTTTGATGAATGGGGAAAGAATGATGTACAACGTCTTTAAAGATATTCCTGAAGTCGCCTGGCAAATCATGGATTTATCTGAAAACCCTACCACAATCATCTTGGACAGCCCGAGAAACGTTGCTCCTAATTTAATCGCTCCAGATAAAACTTTAGGAATCAGAATCGTAAAAGAACCTTTCTGTTTCAAATTATTGGAGAAGATGAAAAAGCCATTGGTTTCCACATCGGCAAATATTTCAGGGCAACCTACTCCAAAAAGTTTTAAAGAAATCAGTCCAGAGATTATCAAAGGTGTGGACTATGTTGTAAATTTGCACCACG
The DNA here is from genome assembly GCF_041431375.1 of Flavobacterium sp. Arc3. NCBI lineage: Bacteria > Pseudomonadati > Bacteroidota > Flavobacteriia > Flavobacteriales > Flavobacteriaceae > Flavobacterium > Flavobacterium sp. Arc3. The sequence continues at coordinate 161,479 of NZ_JASMRI010000009.1, forward strand.
ATAAAATTGCCGGAAAACCATCTACAATTATAAAATTGTCGAATGATGCCCAGGTAAAAGTGATTAGAAAATAGTTTTATAACACCGCAGATTCACAGATTTTTTTCAAGAAAGGTATAAACAAAGATTTAAAAATTTATGTCTCAGTATTTATTTGAACAAGAAACATATCAGATAATTGGAATTTTATTTGAAGTACATAAAAACCTAGGAAAAGGATTCTCTGAAATAGTATATAAAGATGCTTTAGAATTTGAGTTTAATAGTGCTCAAATTCCATTTGAAAGAGAAAAAGAATATGCAGTAAGTTACAAAGACACTATTTTGAAACATAAATTTTACGCAGATTTTATAGTTTTTGACAATATAATTCTTGAAATAAAATCTTGCGAGTCTTTTAGTAATAGTCATATTTCACAGTGTCTTAATTATCTAAAAGTATCTGGAAATGAATTAGCCATTTTAGCTAATTTCAATAAACCCTCGTTAGAACACAAAAGAATAGTACTGTCTAAAAATTAACTAAAATCATTTTTAAAAATCAGCGAATCCGCGGCAAAAAACAAATTCGTGGCGAATAAAAAATAATGAATTACACAAAAGCCTTAAATAATAGAATTTTCGAAGTCATTTCACAAGCTTCCCAAGAACTTAACGTTGATAGTTATGTCATTGGCGGATTTGTGCGAGATTTGATATTAAAAAGAGATTTTAAAAAAGACATCGATATTGTTGCCGTAGGTAGCGGAATCGAGTTAGCCTTAAAAGTATCTCAATTACTTCCGAACAAACCAAAAGTTCAGGTATTCAAAACCTACGGCACAGCCATGTTGCGTTTTGAAGATACCGAAATTGAGTTTGTAGGAGCCCGAAAAGAGTCCTATCATTTTGAAAGTCGCAATCCAGTTGTAGAAAACGGGACATTAAAAGACGATCAAGACCGTCGTGACTTCACAATCAATGCACTGGCAATTTCATTGAATTCAAGTAGTTTTGGAGAACTTCTTGATCCATTTGATGGTCTGAAGGACATGAAAAGTAAGATCTTAAAAACACCTCTTGACCCAGATATCACTTATTCTGACGATCCTCTAAGAATGTTGCGAGCGATCCGTTTTTCAAATCAATTGGGTTTTGAAATAGAAGCAAAATCATTCCAATCCATTGCAAAAAACGCAGAAAGAATTAAAATTATTTCAGGAGAACGCATCGTTGACGAGTTGAATAAAATCCTATCGACTAACAAACCCTCTGAGGGGTTTTTACTGTTATATAAAACGGGACTCTTAGACATTATCTTACCAGAACTAACCGCCTTGAACCAAGTAGAAGAAATAGAAGGTCAAACTCATAAAAACAATTTTTATCACACACTTGAGGTCGTAGACAATATATGTCCAAACACTGATGATGTATGGCTTCGATGGGCCGCTTTATTGCACGATATAGGAAAAGCGCCAACTAAGCGTTTCAACAAGAAACAAGGATGGACTTTTCATGGACATGAGTTTCTAGGCGGAAAAATGGTCAAAAAAATATTTGAACGTTTGCACATGCCGTTGAACCAAAAAATGAAATTTGTTCAAAAAATGGTAATGATGAGCTCGCGTCCTATTGTTTTATCACAGGAAACGGTTACAGATTCTGCTGTCCGTCGTTTGGTATTTGATGCAGGAGAAGATGTAGAGAACTTAATGACCTTGTGTGAGGCTGATATTACTACTAAGAACCCAAGTAAATTCAAGAAATACCACAATAATTTTGAAATCGTTCGAAAGAAAATTGTAGAAGTAGAAGAGCGCGATCAGGTACGTAATTTTCAACCTCCAATAACAGGAGAAGAGATTATGAAGATTTTCGACCTGAAGCCTTCAAAAGAGATAGGAATGCTTAAAGAAGCCATAAAAGAGGCCATATTAGAAGGAGAAATCGCTAATGAATACCAATCTGCTTATGACTTCATGCTAAAAAGAGCCAAAAAAATTGGGCTAAAGATTAACGATTGTTGAGTTAAGATTTTCTGTAATTTAAAATATCTTTGCCAAAATTAGTTTCAAAATGAAAAAAGAGAATAGATCTGTTATTATTTGGTTATTATCCGGTTGTGTCTTATTATTTTTAATGGTCACCGTAGGAGGAATTACAAGATTAACCAATTCCGGCTTATCAATGACCGACTGGCATTTAGTTACAGATACTTTTCCCCCATTATCAGAAGCTAAGTGGCAAGAAGCATTTGAAGAATACAAGAAGTTCCCTGAATATCAAAAAATCAATATTCATAACGACTTCCAACTCTCGGATTATAAGTTTATTTATTTCTGGGAGTGGTTTCACCGCTTTATTGGCCGCATAATCGGATTAGTATTTATAGTTCCTTTTATTTATTTTTTAATCCAAAAGAAACTAGACAAAGCAACAATAAAAAAATCTATCGTCCTTCTAGGAATGGGTGCTTTCCAGGGATTTTTAGGATGGTTTATGGTTCGAAGTGGTTTAATCAATGATCCAGACGTGAGTCATTTCAGACTGTCCCTACACCTTACTTTTGCGTTTATTACCTTTGCTTATACTTTTTGGGTAGCCTTAGATTTAATCTATCCTAATCGAAAAAACAGCGTACAACCTTTAAAAACAATCGCGAGATACGCTTTAGTTTTTTTGCTCATTCAAATTATTTATGGCGGTTTTGTTGCGGGATTAAATGCGGGATTAATTCACAACCATTGGCCAATGATGAATGATGGACAATTCATCCATGACAGTGTTTTTCTAGAACAAAAAAACTTACTATTAAGCTTTACAGAAGGCAAAAGTGGCGTGCAATTTATCCACCGAACCCTAGCTTATTTGGTCGTTGGTTTTATAGTTTTTCTTTACTTTAAAAGTAGAAAACGCACTTTAGACCGCGGACAATCCCGAGGTATAAATCTACTTGTAATTCTTGTTTTTGCACAGTTTGCATTAGGGGTTTTTACCTTGTTATATGGTGTACCATTATGGTTAGGACTAACTCATCAAATCAATGCTTTTTTTCTTTTATCAGCTATGACATTTACTTTACATAGGTTGTCAAAATAACAACTTATCGCTATATTTACCTCTGACTATATTGTCACATTTATCTTTGTTCCTATAAAAAATGTCTAAACTTGCTGCCCAAGATAGCTTCCTTGACCTATCAGATTACGGAAGACCTTTTGGAAAAATGCTCGCAAATCAGTTGAAAAATACTCGATTTACGCCTATTCATGTCACCCTTCTTTTTGGCATGTCTGGACTACTTGCGATTTACTGTATTTTGGAAAATCACTATTACCTCGCTGGTTTTTTCATCATTTTAAAATCAGGTATCGATGCTGCTGATGGCGAACTCGCTCGGTTAAAAAACACCCCTTCTTATACCGGAAGATACCTCGACAGTGTGTTTGACATCGTCTTAAACTTCCTTTTTCTAAGCGCTATTTGCTACGTTTCAGAGACCTCTTTCCTGCTGACTTTGGTCGCCTTTTTTTGTATTCAATTGCAAGGAACTTTATACAATTATTACTATGTAATTTTGAGAAATAAATCAGTAGGAGGAGATAAAACGAGCAAGATTTTCGAATACAAATCACCTAGGGCATTAGCCGGTGAAACTCAAAAATCAGTCGATATTTTGTTCAAAATATACACAGTCGTTTATGGAGTCTTTGACAAGATTATTCACACTTTCGACAGCAAAGCGTACAAGGTAAAAACATTTCCAAACTGGTTCATGACTATCGTCTCATTGTATGGACTAGGGTTTCAATTACTGATAATATCGCTACTTTTAGCAATGGATTATATCGAATATATTGTCCCTTTTTTTATTGGATATTCTTTCCTTATATTTGTCATGATTGGTGTAAGAAAATCCTTTTTTAAGATCTAAAAGCCACCATAGGCAAAATCTATATCGAATAATAATTAAACTATTTACCAGCACATTAAGACACATTACCTACCTTTTTTATTCAACTAAACAAACTGCCTTTCAAAAATCCACAATTAAAGTAATTCCATAATAATTTCAACGAATTATATAACACTTTTTCTTTTCCTTTTTTTGAACTTTGTAAAAGATATTTTATTAACTATTAAAGTATACAATTATGCCGAACTCAGAAGAAATTAAAGGAAACTGGAATGAAATGAAAGGTAAATTAAAACAAAAATTTGCCGACCTTACTGATGACGATTTGTTATTTGAAGAAGGACAAGAAGATGAAATGTGGGGAAAACTACAACAAAAATTAGGTAAAACTAAAAAAGAGATTAAATCATTATTTGAGTAATTAAAGGATTGCTTAGTATTAAAAAACGGCTTCAAAAAACAGCTTTATTTTGCGTGTCTATTCAAACAAAATACAGCGACTTTCGAAACCGTTTTTTTTGTGCTTTTTTACTACCCAATCCATACCTTAAAATCGGCTACTTTTTCTCTACTTACTATAACCTCATCTTCTCCATAAGAAGGTAAAATCACTTTCAATCGAGAGTTACTATAAAGTACAATTTCTTTAATTGCTTTCATAGAAATTATGAATTTTCGACTTATTCTATAAAATTCCTTTGTATCTAATTCCTGTTCTAAAACTTCTAAAGTTGATTCAACAAGGTAATTTCTATTGTCGAATGTGTGAATATAAGTCCCTTTATTTTCGCTGAAAAAACATTCGATTTCTTCAATCGAAATAACTTTCAAATACTGACCTATTTTTACAGTGAACCTTTTTTTGTATTCTTTCTCAAAAGGATTTCCTAACATTTTTTTTATCTCATCAAAATCCAATTGTAACTTTTCTTTTTTGGGCAGTCGCTGTTTAAATTTAGAAATTGCCTGCTCTAAATCCTCCTCGTCAATTGGTTTTAAAAGATAGTCAATACTGTTTAATTTGAACGCTCGTAAAGCAAATTCATCGTATGCTGTTGTAAAAATTATAGCACTCTTAATTTCGACTTTTTCAAAAATTTCAAATGACAATCCATCCGATAATTGTATGTCTAAAAAAATTAAATCCGGATGCTCATTTTTAGAAAACCAAGCGATGGATTCTTCAACAGAATGAAGCATCACTTCTACCTCAACATTTAGTTTTTCGAGCTTTCTTTGCAACAGTCTTGCAGCTGGTTTTTCGTCTTCAATTATGATTGTAATCATAGTTTTAAATTTAAATTATTAGGCAGGCTGATTTTTAATTTTTATTAAAGGATTAATCAAAAACATGCTTTTCTAGTGATTTCCAATTTTGCTTAATATCTATTTTTGGATTCGAACAAAGATACACTGGGATATTATTTTCCTCATCAATAGCATATTTGTGTTTTATCATTTTTACTAATTTGAAATCAGAAAAAACACGTGCAACGGCTTCTTCTTCATTTCCTATACTGATGCAAATTTCACCCTTTGTATTTCCAGTTCCCCACGTCCAAAAACTTCCATGACTGGATACTGGATTAGGCAAGTTGTATTTCTTTCCTAGTATTTCAATTGCACCTGCTTCTCCATAATTCTCCGCCCATATCATGCATTTTTCTCTTTGGTTTAAAGGTAATGATTGATAAAGGCTATCCACTAATTGCACTTGCTCCTCCCAACCAAACATATCAGCAAAATCATCCGTAATTATCACACGCCCATTTTTTTCCGGTTTTAGATCTAAATAAGATACATAAGTTGAAATGGGAAGAATAGGAATGGCGCTAGGTATAAAAGGAATTACAGGCAAAATTAGAAGGGCGGCAACGGCATAATTCCATTTTGGTTTACGTTGCAGTAATTTTTCAATTTTCACTGCGCCCGCAGCAAATAAAACAGGGTATATTGCGAAGAAATAATAGCCTTTTGACTGTGTTGTCCACATGATGCAAAATATGACCACTGCAGCGATGCCTATTGCCTTATACTTTTTTAAATTCGAATCAAAAAAATAAGCGAACAGTCCGATCAGACTTATCGTCAATGTAAACGGATGTTTCAATTGTTCTACTGCAAAATCAAAAGGTCCTTTTTTGTCTAACTGACTTTCCTTTAATTTTTGTAAATGCAATAGCGCTGGGACGTCATGCTGCCATTGCCAGATAATATTGGGTAAAAAGATTAAAAGAGTGATTAGTCCCGCTGCATAAAATATTTTATTCTTGAACAAGACTCCCTTATCATAAAAGAACAACCCAACAACTATTCCCAATAGCCAGATTAAGAAAGTATATTTATTCATTAGTCCGCAACCAGCGGTTATCCCTAAATAAATAAGAAATTTTACATTTTTAGAATTAAAATATTTAATTAAGAAGTAAAAACCCAATGTCCAAAACAACTGATCGAAGACCACTGGTTGAAACAACATATGATTTCGATAAAAAGGAACAAAGGACAAAACGGTAAGCCCAGCTAACATAATAGCTTTCTTTTTTCCGCCAAGTTCTTTTGCGATTAAACAACACAAAATAAGAATCAAAACACCCGCCAATGTTGCGAAAAACCGAATACCCGATAAAGAGTAACCAAAAATAAAATGAGCCACTTTACCCACCAATGCAATAAAAGGAGGAAACTCAAAATACCCCCAGTCCAAGTGCTCGCTTACAGACAAATGTAGCAGTTCATCCCTATGAAAACCATAATTTCGATTTCCGATTAAATGAATCAGCAATTTAACAAAAGACAAGGCTGCAATAAGAGGTAGATATTTTTTCATTTAGTGATTTAAGGTTGACTTCATTGCCTTTGCGTTTACTCCCATTTATTATTCTTGTCCTTATCCATAAATTCTTGAATTTTATTTTCTTCCCAATTAGATCCAAAAAACACATTTCTTCCAAAAACAGATAATCCATGTGCCACTAAGCCAATTCCCCAGAAGAAAACGGTATTCCAGGTTTGCCATTGCCAAAAAACTTCATCACCAATCATACTTCTGTTAAAAATAGAAATCAATATAAAGGCATTTACCAAGACATAAACCAATAAATGAACATAGAACCCTTTAATCCTTTTTACTCTTTTATACGCTATTTCATAACGTGCATCAGGGCTATCCATGTCTGCACTATGATTTTTGAACATTCTCTTTCTATATCGTCCCATTTCGTTTGAATAAAATTATTGCCAGTTCCCTTTTTGATCTTTCTCTTTTTCTTTGTCCATAAACTCTTTAATTTTTTGCGCTTCCCAGTCTTTTCCTAAAAACGGCATATAGTTAAAGACTTTCATTCCGTGAAAAAACACTCCCACTCCCCAACCTATCATGGGCCAATAGAACCATAAATGATTAGGAGAGGTTAGCAAATTAATTGCTAAAAGTCCCAAATTGACCACTACATAGGCGATCAAATTACCATAAAACCCCTTAATTTCTTCCACTCGCTTTTTAGCTTTAAAATAGCGGTCTTCGTTTTGATATTTATTTTCCATGACTATTTCCATGTTTGTTTATTATCTTCTTTTCGTAAAATCTCCTGAATTTTTCTTTCTTCCCAGTTTGAACTGTACCCAAAAACTTTGAATGCATGCATCGCCAATCCAAAACCCCAACCAGCAGCAGAGAACCAGAACCATTGAAATTGTGGCGAAAATCGTAGATTGATAAAAATCAAAAACGGAATCACAAAACAATAAGAAATCAGGTTTCCATAAAATCCTTTCAACTCATCCACTCTCTTTTTTGCTCTATAATAAGCGTTGCTTTCATTATAATCTGTCGTTGTTTCCATGACTGCTATTTGTTTGGTCAAAATTGGTATTTTAACCGTGAATGTTTTGTCATTTTGCCCAATCAATACTTTCCTGTCGGTTATAATTCCGTATCGATTGATTATATTTTGTAAGCCTACTCCTTTGCGATCTTGCAGTACTTCTTTCTTTTGATAATCATTTTCTACAACTAAATAGCCGTTTTCAACAAAAATCCGAATATGCAATGGCCTTTTTTCACTTACCACATTGTGCTTTACTGTGTTTTCGAGTAACAACTGTAAGGAAAGCGGAACCACTTTGGCTTCCGGGTCAATGATTGATGTGGGTAACTCATAAAACAAACTGTTCTCAAAACGCATTTTAAGTAAATTCATATAGGTTTTGGCGAAAGCCAATTCCTCATCGACTGAAACCAACTCTTTGTCTTTTTGTTCTAATACGTAGCGATAAATCTTAGACAACGAAGTGGTAAATCGCTGCGCATTTTCAGGGTTTTCTTCGATCAAAGAACTCAACACATTCAAACTATTAAAGAGAAAATGAGGATCTATTTGATTCTTTAAACTCTCAAATTTAGCGGATGCAGTTCCAGCAATTATTTTCTGCTCTTTGACTTTGTTCTCATTATAGGCTTTGTAAAAGAAAAGTGCATGAATTCCTAACAGGACAATAAACGAGACAACTGAAGCAACAATATAATTAGAAGGTTTCTCCTCTTTTAAAAATGTACTTAAAGTGTTTTCTTCAATTATTACATCTTCAAAAATCCTTAATAAGAATATTACAAATAAGGAAACAACAAACGAACTTAAAAACCCAATAACCAATCTTTTAACAGCATATCTATTGTTTTTAAAAATAGAATCTAAATACATAAAAAGTATAGCATTCACATAATATAACGCCATCCCATAAAGCAGGGTATACAAGAAATTAACCTTTAAATGATTATCGAAAGTTACTTCACCTCCATTTACAACAGGTATTATTGTTAAAACAATGAATATTAAGATCGATATAAATAAAGCTCTTGGAAATTCCCTTATTAATTTATTCATTTAAGTTTATTATTAAAAAGTTCAATAGTGCCTCTCGGCTTATTTACAATTTTTCTGTGCTATTAATGCTCTATCCAATCCCCATTTTGGAGAGAAAGCAGTTTCAGGTTTAAAAGTAGCAAAAAGTTCGATGGCTTTGTCTATTTGAGTACACATCGGTTTAGTGTCTTGTCCCCAAAACTTAGCTCCACCAATTTCAAACTCCGCTTTAGAGAAAACCACTCTAGGATTATTAGGATCAATGGCCAACGCTTTATTGTAAATTTCGATGGTAGGTCCAGATAACTTTTGTCCATTAGTCATGGGGTCAAAAACGATCCAGGCCGTATTTATCATGGCTTGCATCACGTACAATTCGGCATTATTTTGATCTTTTATCATTTCGACATCCAAAGCGTTTTGTGCTTTCGAAAGTAGTGAATTTATTTTTTCTTTATCTTTTGTTCTAAAAGCGGTGGTTGTATTAACCAAAGCTACATAGTAATTAGGAAGCCAATTTGTTGTTTCTACTGCAGCAATTCTTTCAAATCCATCAGAAGCTTCAGAGTCTTTTTCTTCTTCCCAAAGTTCAAAGGCTTTTCCCATTCCTTGTTCAAACTTGCTTACTTTTGTTTCAGTAGTTGGTGCTTGGCCTTGAGCCGACAATAACGTAATAACGAATAGTGCGAATGCGGTGATTAACTTGGTCATAATTTCTAGTTTTTAAGGTTGATTGATTTTTGATGATTGAAACGAATTGTTAATTTATACTTTAAAAGTATCACAGAAATACTGCTGTAAAAATTTATAATTACTGAACTGTTGAATTTGAAGGATGAACTGCTTAATTAGTTGAAAGTGGCAAACTCACTTTGAGACTTTGATACTTTCAACCTTAAGACTAGCTTACAAATTCTTCAACTGATTGTCTTTTTTATTTTGGCTAATCGTCCAAAAGAATCCCACAAAGAAGAAACGATCAGCAGTAGGCGTAATTTCTTTTCTCTTATAAAAACCGCTGGAGTCAGGAGAATTAGCATAATCATATCCAAAGACGTTTTGCGTTCCCAAAACATTCGAAACAGAGAAGTACAGTATCTTTTGTTGGCTAATTAAATACGCCCAATTGAAGCTTAGATTATTGTACGCTTTCGTTTTTCCGTTCATGAATTGCGTTTCATTTGGATTATTATAGGGTCGTCCCGAACTAAACGAATTTGTAAAACCTACTTGCGAACGCCAATCAGTTATAAAATATTTAGTAACAACAGACAGAGAATGATCAGCTACAAAGCTTGGCGTAGCAGTTGTTGGGTAGTTTTTATAATCCCTTTCGGTATCGATGTATGAGTAGGAAACCCAATATTCTAGATTTTTAATGGACTTACCATCACGCCAAAATAAGTCTAACCCTTTGGCGTAAGCCGACCCTTTATTATTAAAAATCGAATTATAGGCAATCTCTTGCGTATCGTATTTTACTAAATTACTATAATCCTTGTAATAGGCCTCAGCTCTAAAAGTTTGATTATCCTTACTATATTGAAAATTCAGAATGTAATGTGATGTTTTCTCACTTTCAAACTGATGGTATTTAGAATATTTGATGTAATCTCCATTTGGACTTTGAGAAAAATCTCCGTAGGCTATAGAAAACTGACTATTCTTAGCCACTTTGTACGCCATTGAAATTCGTGGCGAAATTGTACTTTCTTCCAGCAAATCATTGTAAGAAGCTCTTAAACCAATTTTAGCAGCAAATTTTTTCGAAAATAAAACATCTGCTTCTGTATATGCTGCCGCAATATTCGAATTATACCCATTCGTTTTTGCTGTTCCCAAATTTTCGGTGAAGCTTTCATCAAATTTAGTACTGAAATAATCAGCTCCAAACGACAACTTAAAATAATTTGAAACATTTTTCTTTAATTTCAATTTTAGATGGGTAGCATTTTCATCGTTATCTACATTGTCTAAATTTAGTCCGATTTTATTTTTGCTATAACCATAACTCATTCCGGTTGTGATTTGCCAATTGGCTCCGAAATTCCCTTTGTACGAAGTATTAAAATATAAATTATCGTTTTTTAAATTTACTCTCATCTTCTCAGCTGAATTTATATTTTCCTGATTAATATCGAATTTAGAAGAATCAAAAGCAGCATAGAGTTTCAGAATTCCGTTGTTGAAGTTATAGCGATACACGCTTTCTCCAGACAACGATTGAAATGGCCTATTCCAGTCCAGATTTTGAGGAATAGCGGCCTGATAAGGCGCTAAATTGGTATAAGAAGCATTTACACTGAGGGAGCTTTTTTTCCATTTTTGGGTGTTTCCTAATCCTAAACCAACGGTCATTAAGGAGACTTCCGTTTTGTTTTGATCGGGATTATCTTCGGTATTTAAAAGTAACACGCTAGACAAGGCTTCACCGTATTCAGCCGAATATCCTCCTGTCGAAAAGGCGATTCCGCTAAACAGAAATGGAGAAAACCGACCGCGTGTAGGCAAATTATTAGTAGTTGCTCCATAAGGTTGCGCTACACGAATACCGTCTACAAAAGTTTGGGTTTCATTTGCTTCTCCGCCACGTACAAATAAACGACCATCTTCACCTACACTTTGTGTTCCTGGCAAAGTTTGTAAAGCGGCAATAATATTCCCTGCAGAACCTGCCGTTGTGACAATATCCACAGGTTTCAAAACTGAAACTCTTGCTTTCTCCCCAGATTCCATTGTTCCTGCAGTGATAACAACGGCATCAAGCGCATTAAAATTTTCTTTTAAAGTGATGGTTTTCTCTTGGAAATTGGCAACATCTATCTCCGTTTTTAAAGTCTCATAGATAAGAAAGCTAACGACTAGTGTTTGATTTCCTGTAGCATCAGTTTCGAATGAAAAATTTCCCTTTTCATTAGTTGTCGCTCCGTCATAACTTCCTTCGATAAAAACATTGGCTCCAGAAACGGGTTTGCCTTTTTGATCAACTACTTTTCCCGAAAGCTTTGTTTGGGAAAATAGAAAAGTGGTAAAAAATAAAATGATTACTGTTGTGATTGATTTCATGAGGTTTGATTTTGATACTCCAAATGTATTTTGATTGTCTCTTTTTAAAAACTTAAACTAACTGAACTGTCAAATTATAGGGATGAGTTGTACTGGATTTTATTTTCTGCTATATTTACAGCAAATCGCCATGGTTAACGCAACCCCTAGCTATCGGGGTTGAGAAGGCATACCCAAAAAAGAATTAGAAACGAAATGATCAATAGAATATGAAAACGGAAAAAGAAAAAATGATTTCTGGAGAACATTATCTGGCTGGCGATTCGGTTTTAGTAAAAGATCGACGAAGAGCTAAAAACCTGCTGCATCGATTGAATGTTACCGAATATAGAATTACTAAAAAAGCACGTGAAATAATAAAGGAATTAATTCCAAATGCAGGCGCTAACCTCTATATTGAGCCGCCTTTTCATTGTGATTATGGTTATAATATTAGCTGTGGAGAAAATGTCTTCTTTAATGTTAATTGCGTCGTTCTTGACTGTGCTCCAGTTACCATTGGTTCTAATGTGTTTTTTGCTCCAGGCGTTCAACTTTACACGGCTACTCACCCACTGGATGCTGAATTACGAAAAACGGTTGAAAGTGCGTTACCTATAACTATAGGCGATGATTGCTGGATAGGTGGGAATTCTATAATTTGCCCTGGAATTACTATTGGCAAAGGCTGTGTAATAGGCGCTGGATCTGTGGTTACAAAAGATATCCCAGATAATTCATTGGCGGTAGGAAATCCAGCAAAAGTGATTCGGAAACTAAATCAATAATCTATGTTAGCCTTAAACAAAGTATATCATACTGCCATTATTTGTTCTGATTATAAAAAATCAAAAAGTTTTTATACGCAAATCCTAGGACTGAAAGTAATTCAGGAAATTTATCGAGAAGAACGCGATTCATACAAACTCGATTTAGCTTTAAATGGAAATTATATCATCGAACTTTTCTCCTTTCCTAATCCGCCACAAAGACCGTCCCGTCCAGAAGCTTGTGGCTTACGCCATTTGGCTTTTGAAGTGAATGATATCGAACAAACACGTGATTTTTTAGTAAAAAACAACATCTCTGCAGAAACGATAAGAATAGATGAATATACTGAAAAACGTTTTTTCTTTATCGCTGACCCAGATGGTTTACCTATAGAATTTTATGAATTTTAATTTTGTAAGATTCATTACAACGATTGCAGTCACAAAAATTTCATAAAAAAAATCAACTGTTACTTACTAGCAAGTCTTGTTATATTTTAATTGCTGGATTCAAGTTACTAATGCAACTTTTTGGTTAAACATATAATTTGGTGTTTCAAAATTAAATCTTTTTCTCGGA